>JACZTQ010000278.1 GCA_022573605.1 Pseudomonadota bacterium
GCCTTCCCCAGCAATTACCCGGCCCCAGCATTTTCCCGGCCGGTCACGAAAAACGCCGCCGCGGCGCCAAGGCCCCCGCGCGCCAGCGCGGCTCTCCTGTCCCGGAGCGGCCCCGGCCTCGCGCCGGGGCTGGT
Organism: Pseudomonadota bacterium; assembly: GCA_022573605.1. Taxonomy (GTDB): domain Bacteria; phylum Pseudomonadota; class Alphaproteobacteria; order Rhodobacterales; family Rhodobacteraceae; genus Thermohalobaculum. The sequence goes on from JACZTQ010000278.1 coordinate 135, forward strand.
CCGGGACTACCCCAGCGCCCCCATCACGGCGCCGAAGATCAGCCCGCTGACGATCGCCCCGCCGATCCCGAACAGCACATACATGGCGAACACCTCGCGCCTGACCAGCGCCCACACCGCCGCCATCGCCGGGATGGAGCTCACCGCGCCGGCGATCATGAACGACATCGCCGCCCCGGCGCTCATGCCGCTCTCCATCAGCCCGGCCACCAGCGCCGGTGCGGCATAGCCGTTCAGATAGGCCGGCGCGCCGACCAGCGCCCCCAGCACCACCGGCATCACCCCCGGCCCGCCGACCAGCGCGCCGATCGCCTCGGCCGGGATGTATTCGATCAGCAAGCCCTCCAGCAGATAGGCCAGCGACAGCCACTTGGTCAGGAAGATGGTCTGCTCGAACGCGGTCGCGCGGAAGGTCTTGCGCCGCTCCGCTTGCGCCCAGAAGCGCCAGAACGGCTTATCCGTCAGGGCGTTGACGCCGCAGCTCGATCCGCACCCCTTGCGCGCCCGCAGCGGCTCGGCGAAGGCCCCGGCGCCGGTCAGCGCCAGCATGATGAAGCCGCCCGCCAGCCCGATCGCCACCGCGAAGATCATCTTGCCGACGGCGAACTCCATCCCCAGCGCGCCCATGGTGATGACGAACTGCGGCGGGTCCATCAGCGGCGACGAGAGCCAGAACGCCATCACCGCCGAGATCGGCGTGCCCGCCGCCAGCAGCGCGGCGATGAACGGAATCACCTCGCAGGAGCAGAACGGCATCAGCCCGCCGGCCAGGGCGGCGAGCACGATCATCCGGCGTTCGCGGCCGATAAAGGCGCCGGCCACGATGCCTTCCGCCCCGGTCGCCTTCATCCAGGCGATCAGCCCGATCGCGATCGCCATGAACGGCGCCGTGCCGATGAAAGCGCGGACCGCGGTCGATAACACCGGCTCCGCCCCCATCGGGTCCAGCACCACCAGAACCAGCGGGATCGCCAGGATCAGGAGCCAAACCGAATCCCAGCTCCGGAAGCCCCGCCACAACGCGCCGGCACGGCGCAGGACCAGCTCGGTCATGCGCGTTTCTCCTCCGTTTCTTCCCCGCATCTTCCACCAGATCGGCGCAGCATTCGCTGACCAGGAACCCGGCCAGCTCCTGGATCCGGTCGTAGCGCGCCCGGCAGATCAGGGTGCGCCCGTCGCGGGTCTGCTCCAGCACCCCGGCCTGGATCAGCGCCCGCAGGTGATGGCTCAGCGTCGAGCCGGCGATGGCGAGGCGCTGTTGCAAGGCGCCGACCGGCAGCCCCGCCTCGCCGGCGCGCACCAGCGCGCGCAGGATCGCCAGCCGCACCTCCGAGCCGAGTGCCGCGAACGCCTCGGCCGCCTCGGCCGCCTCGGTGCGGGTCAATCCATCGCCGATCAGGTCTTCGGGGGAGGAGTCGTGTCGATGATTCTGTTCCATCTTTCTAGAATTATCGAAATATAAATCGATTTCAAGCCCGGATCACGAATTTTTTCCCTGTGGCGCCGATGCCGCAGGTCAGTGTCATTGACTTTTTTACCCTTTTGCGCGAAAAGGCTCTTGGATGTGACCGGCATCAATGGGGATGCCGTGGCCGCGTGGTGAAATGCGGCCAATAAATCAGCCGCCCAGCGTCACCCAGGCAACATCACAGGTATACATGCAGTTCTCAGACCTCGAACTCGACCCGAACGTCCTCAAGGCCGTCGAAGAAGCCGGCTACACCGACCCCACCCCGATCCAGGTCCAGGCCATCCCGGAGGCGCTGAAGGGGCGCGACGTGCTGGGCATCGCCCAGACCGGCACCGGCAAGACCGCCGGCTTCGTGCTGCCGATGATCACCATCCTGGTCAAGGGCCGGACCCGGGCCCGGATGCCGCGCTCGCTGATCCTGTGCCCGACCCGCGAGCTCGCCGCCCAGGTGGCGGAGAACTTCGAGAAATACGGCAAATACCACAAGCTGACCATGGCGCTGCTGATCGGCGGGGTCAGCTTCAAGGACCAGGACAAGCTGATCGACCGCGGCGTCGATGTGCTGATCGCCACCCCGGGCCGCCTGCTCGACCATTTCGAGCGCGGCAAGCTGATGCTCACCGGGGTCCAGATCATGGTGGTGGACGAGGCCGACCGGATGCTCGACATGGGTTTTATCCCCGATATCGAGCGCATCTTCAAGCTGACCCCGTTCACCCGCCAGACCCTGTTCTTCTCGGCCACCATGCCCCCCGAGGTCACCCGGCTGACCCGGGAATTCCTGCACAACCCGGTCCGCGTCGAGGTCACCCGCCAGGCCACCGCCCCCGATACCGTGACCCAGCGCGTGTGCCTGTTCACGCCCTCGCGCCGCGACCGCGTCCAAGGAAAAGCGCGCCTGCCTGCGCGCCCTGATGCGGCGCGAGGGCGAAGGTCTGCGCAACGCCATCATCTTCTGCAACCGCAAGACCGAGGTCTCGATCCTGCACAAGTCGCTGGTCAAGCACGGCTATAACGCCGGCGTCCTGCATGGCGACCTGGTCCAGTCGCTGCGCACGGCCACCCTGAACAGCTTTCGCGAGGGCGAGATCAAGCTCCTGGTCGCCTCCGACGTGGCGGCGCGCGGGCTCGATATCCCCAATGTCAGCCATATCATCAACTACGACGTGCCGATCCAGGCCGAGGACTATATCCACCGCATCGGCCGCACCGGGCGGGCCGGGCGCGAAGGCACGGCGCTGACCATCGCGGCGCCGCTGGACCGGAAATACCTGGACCGGATCGAGGAGTTGCTCGGCCGGCAGATCGACCGGGTCGAGCCCCTCGCCGGAATGTCGGGTGGAGTCTCGGCCAAGGCTTCTGCCCCGGCCAGCGACGCTGCACCCGAGACCCGCGAGCGGCCCGAACGCAAGCCGCGCCGCCGCCGCGACGAGAAACCGGCCGAGACACCGGTTATGGCGCCAGCCGGGGAGCGCGAGACCGCCGAGGCCACGGCGGCGAAGGCCCCCGCCCCGGCCGAAGCCGCCGCCAAACCCGCCGTCCAAGTTGATGCCACACCCGCCGCCAAACCCGCCGCCCAGCGTGATGCCAAACGTGAAGAGGGCGATCGAAGCCGGGGTCGTGGCCGCGGTGGCCGGCGCGACCGCCCGGTGGTCGGCATGGGTGACCATATGCCCGCTTTCCTGATGCGCCCGGTCCGCCCGGCGCCCACCGTCGCCGACATCGCCGATGATGCCTCGGGGGAGAGCGCGCCCGAAACCGAGCCACAGCCCGAGGACGCCGCCGCCTGAGCGGGCGGGAAGATGAAGAACGGCCGGGGTCAGGACACCGGCCGTCAGTTCATCTGCCTCATTCAACTCATATAGACGACTTTCCAGAAGGTGAACGGGTGCTCGAAGCCCGTCCCGGGGCATCGTCATGCGCGCGGGCATGGGCGCTCCAGCATGGGTTGAAACCCATCCCCTTGCCGTCCCGCCCCGCCTCGGGGGCCGGATCTGGACCGAATTCGAACCGGATTGGGTTTTGCGCCGGGAGCACTACCAAACCACTACCAAAGCACCACCAAACCACCACCAAACCACCACCAAACCACTACCGATGGAATCGGGCGTCAATTGGTCCAATTCTCACTTGACGAGACCTAGCCTCAGTCATCCTCCAGCCGGGTGATCAGCACCGTCATCACCGGCTTCTTGCCCCAGTGATGCACGGCCACGCCGCGCACCGCACGGGTGATGAGCTGCTCCAGGGCGCTGTCGGTGCGCTTGGCCTTTTTCGCGGCGCCCTCGAGCGCGTCGTCGACCGCGCGCGCGATCATCTCGTCCAGCGCCGCCTTCCAGCCCGGGGCGCGTTTCGGCGCGCCGAGGCAGCGGACCTCCGGGTCGGCGATCAGGTCGCCGTCCATGTCGACCACCACGGCCACCACCACCTGGCCGTTGCGGGCCAGCTTCAGGCGCTCGCGCACCACCCCGTCGAGAGCGCCGATCTGGACCCGGCCGTCGAGATAGATGCGGCCGGTCTCGACATGCTCGACCACCCCCGGGGCATTGCCGTCGAGCCGCACCACGGTGCCGTTGGGCGCCAGGATGGCCTCGGGCAGGCC
>JACZTQ010000279.1 GCA_022573605.1 Pseudomonadota bacterium
GAGTCTATGGAGCAAGCGGTGGCGTTCCAGGAGCTCTGCTGGCGGGCGGACATCCCGGTATTCCCCAGCATCCCCCGCGCCGCCAACGCCCTGGCCAAGCTGCTGCGCTGGCGCCAGGCCCGCGAAGCCCCCTAGCGCCGCCCGAACTGCCGCGCCAGTATCTCCGCGCTCATGTGGATCATCGTCGGACGCCCGTGCGGGCAGCTGTTCGGCGCCTCCGACCCCTCAAGCTGAGTCACCAGCTCCCGCATCTCCTCCTGGCTCAGCGTCTTGCCGGCGCGGATCGCGCCGTGACACGCCAGAGACATCGCCACCCGGTCGCGTCGGTACCTTCGCCCTCCTCCAGCATCAGGTCCAGAAACGACGTCACCGCCTGACGCGGATCGCCGAGCCCGTCTGTGGACCCAACCAGCGAGACGGGCAGCGCCCGCAGCAGGTCCGCCGGGAGAACCCCGAGGGCCAGGCCGTCGATCAGGATTGGACGGCCCGCGGGCAGGGTGCCGAGCAACCGCCCGGCTTGCCCCAGCTCGGCTGGCGAGGGATCGGGAAACCCGCCCGGCAGGGCGAGATGGGCCAGTTCCACCCCTGCCCCGCCGGCCTCGGCCAGCAATCGCCTGGCATAGCCATAGCCCCCGGTCGGCGCGCCGAGATCGCCGGGCACGGCGAAGCTGGCCCGGATCACAGGTCCCCCCCGGACAAATCCCCCTCGTACCAGGCCCGCGCCAGATGGCTCTCGTTCAGCACCACGCGGATCCTGGCCAACCCGTCCGAGCCGGGGCCCAGCGCACCGGACCGGGCGGCCTCGGCGAGCCGGTCGAAAATGTGCCTGGCGAGGACCTCGGTGGTGGTGACGACACCCTCGAACTCGGGCAGCGCGTCGAGATTGGCGTAGTTCAGCGGCGCCAGCGCCGCTTTCAGCGCCGCCTGCGCCCGGCCGATATCGACCACGATGCCCTCGCTGCTCAGGGTTTCGCGAAAGAACGCGACATCGACCACATAGGTGGCGCCGTGCAGCCCCTGGGCCGGGCCGAAGACCTCGCCCGGCAAGGAGTGGGCCAGCATGATGTGGTCGCGCACTTCGACAGCGAACATGAGAACTCTCCTCAGGGGTAGCGGATGCGGGTTGCGATACCGGGAGCGTCGGGCGCGAGCAAGCGGGGAATCTCGGCCGGCAGATCGCCAAAGGCAACCTCGCCGGTGATCAGCCGGTCGAGCCGCGGGTCCGCCAGCAGCGCCAGCGCCTCGGCCAGCCGGTCGCGCCGGGTCGTCGCCGCCCGGCGCGCCGGCGCCACCTGGCCGACCTGGCTGGCGCGGATGCTCAGGCGCCGGGAATGGAAGGCGCCGCCCAGCATCAGCCCCACCGGGCGGTCGCCGAACCAGCTCAACTCGATCACCCGGCCCTCGAAGGCCAGCGCGTCGATCGCGCTCTGAAGGCCCGCGGCGGAGGCAGTGGTATGGAAAACCAGGTCGTACTCGTCCCCAAGCGCCTCGACTGACACATAATTCACGGGAAAGTCAGCAACGATCGCGGCGGGTTCGGCTAGTTTGTCCGTTATATCCAGGTGACGATGGATTCGGGAGAGGAACGCCGCGATGAGGCAGCCCAGCAAACCGGCGCCCAGAACCAGCACCCGCTCGCCGGGTTGCACGCCGCCGTCCCAGATCGCGTTCAGCGCGGTCTCGGCATTGGCGGCGAGCACGGCGCGGGCGGCGGGGACATCGTCGGGCAGCGCCACCACCGCATCGGCGGGCAGGCGAAACCGGCTCTGATGCGGGTAGAGGGAGAACACATGGCGGCCCACGAGATGATCCGGCCCGGCCACGGCCAGGCCCACCGCGGCGTAGCCGTATTTCACCGGGAAGGGGAACTCGCCCTCTTGGTGCGGCGCCCGCATGGCCGCGTATTGGCCCGGCGGCACGGCGCCCGCCGAGACCAGCCGCTCGCTGCCCCGGCTGAGCGCGGAGAACAGCGTGCGCACCTCGACCTGGCCCGGCGCCAGCGGCGCCAGCGCCACCTGGCGCAGCTCGGCGACCCCGGGGGCGGTGTAGAACAGGGCTTGCGCTGTCTCCGTCACTTGCAATCGCGCCTTGAATCGGGCCAAGAATCGGGTCCGTCGCGCCGCACCTTACCCGCCTTGTCGCCACGGTCCAGAACAGGCACGCCCGAATGACCGATACCACACCCGAAAGTGAAACGCTGGCGCTCCCGCTGACGGACCCTCTGACGGTGCCCGTCGAGCGGCTCGGGCGCTGGCGCGAGACCGGTGAGCGGTCCCCGGCCGGGTTGCAGGACAAGCGCGACCTGGCGGCGCGCCGGATCGCTTTTGCCGCGATCAACCTGGCGACCATGGCGGCGCTGACCTGGGGCCTGGCCCAGGTCTTCGGGCGGGGCGGCTGGTCGGCCAGCGACATCGTCATCCTGCTCTGCTTCCTGGTCGGCGCGCCGTGGACCGTGATGGGGCTGTGGAACGCGGTGCTGGGGCTCTGGCTGCTGCACTTCCAGCCGGGCGGGCTGACGCTGGCGGCGCCGCATCTGGCGGCCGGCGAGACGGACGCCGCGATCACCAGCCGGGTGGCGCTGGCGATGACGGTTCGCAACGAGGACCCGAGGCGCTCCTTCCAGCGCCTGGCGGTGATGCGCGCCAGCCTCGACGCCACCGGCTGGGGCGGGCAGTTCGACATCTTCATCCTGTCCGACACCACCGACCTTGGCGTCGCCGCCGAGGAGGAACGCCTGTTCCACGCCATGCGCGCCGAACTGGGCGGCCCGCGGGCGCAGTACCGCCGCCGGACCGTGAACGAGGGCTTCAAGGCCGGCAATGTGCGCGAATTCCTGAACAATCAGGGACGCGGCCATGACTTCTACCTGCCGCTCGACAGCGACAGCCTGATGTCGGGCGCGGCGATCCTGCGCCTGGTGCGGATCATGCAGGCCCATCCCCGGCTCGGCATCCTGCAAAGCCTGGTGGTCGGCTCGCCGGCGACCAGCGGGTTCGCCCGCATCTTCCAGTTCGGCATGCGCCACGGCATGCGCAGCTACTCGATGGGGGCGGCCTGGTGGCAGGGCGATTGCGGCCCCTACTGGGGTCACAACGCGCTGATCCGGGTGGCGCCCTTCCGGCGCCATTGCCGCCTGCCGGTGTTGGCCGGCAAGCCGCCGCTGGGCGGGCATATCCTCAGCCACGACCAGGTCGAGGCGGTGCTGATGCGCCGCGCCGGCTACGAGGTCCGGTCGATCCCGGTCGCCGGCGAGAGCTGGGAGGACACCCCCCCCACCCTGATGGATTTCACCAAGCGCGACCTGCGCTGGTGCCAGGGCAACATGCAATACTGGCGCCTGCTGGGGCTGCGCGGCCTGCGCCCGACATCGCGCTTCCAGATCTTCGCCGCCATAATGATGTACATGGGCGCGCCGGCCTGGATGCTGATGACCGCGACCGCGGCGGTCAAGCTGATCGAGGGCGACGGAACCCAGGTCGATATCGCCTTCGGCATCGCCATGTTCTTCATCATGTTCGCGGTCAGCCTGGTGCCGAAGCTGATCGGCCTGCTCGACATCGCCCTAACCAGCGGCGGGGCGGCGCGCTATGGCGGGCGGCTGCGCTTCGCGCTCGGCGGGCTGGTCGAGGCGCTGTTCTCGATCCTGATGGCGCCGGTGGTGGCGTTCCGGGTGACCCTGTTCCTGATCGGGCTGGCCTTCGGGCGCTCGGTGATCTGGGGCGGGCAGAACCGCGACGCCTACCGGCTGACCTGGCGCGACGCGGCCCGCGGGTTGTGGCCCCAATCGCTGTTCGGGCTCGGGCTGCTGGTCTCGATCGGCCTGATCAAGGGGCTGGACACGCTCGTCTGGGCCGGGCCGATGATCGCCGGGCTGTTGCTGGCGATCCCGTTCGCGGTGCTGACCGCCCACCCCCGGTTCGGGCGCCTCGCCGGGCGGCTCGGGCTCTGCGCCATCCCGGACGAGGTGCGCATCCCGGAGACGCTCGCCCGCCTCGACCGGATGGCCGGCGACGGCGAGCGCCGCGATGCCCGGCCGCGCAAAGCCGCCTGAAACCCGGGTTGCGCGAAGCGGGGCGCCCAAGTTTTGCTCCCCTCGGGCCGCGCGCCGGCGCGCGGCCCGAGGGGAGCGCCCCGGCCCCACCCCCACCCCCTGACGCCGCCACGCGCTCCGCGCGGGCGGGTCGGACCAGCGGTC
>JACZTQ010000280.1 GCA_022573605.1 Pseudomonadota bacterium
GCCAGGGCGGCGACCAGGTCGCGGCTGCCGCCCTTCAGGGTGACCTCGCCGCCGGCGATGGCGGGGGCGATCATGTAGGTGCCGAGCTCGACCCGGTCGGCCAGCACCCGGTGGGTGGCGCCGCCCAAGCTCTCGACGCCCTCGATGGTGATCTCGGCCGTGCCGGCGCCCTCGATCCGGGCGCCCATGGCGTTGAGGCAGGCGGCGAGATCGGCGATCTCGGGCTCGCGGGCGGCGTTCTTCAGCACCGTGGTGCCCTTGGCCAACGTCGCCGCCATCAGCAGGTTCTCGGTGGCGCCGACCGAGACCGAGGGGAACGCGATCACCGCGCCCCTGAGGCCGCCCGGCGCGCGGGCGTCGATATAACCGTCGGCGAGGTCGAACTCGGCGCCCAGTTGTTCGAGCCCGGCGAGGTGCAGATCGACCGGGCGAGCGCCGATGGCGCAGCCGCCGGGCAGCGAGACCCTGGCCCGGCCGTCGCGGGCCAGCATCGGCCCCAGCACCAGGATCGAGGCCCGCATCTTGCGCACGATGTCGTAATGCGCGGTGTGGTTGGTGATCGATCCGGCGTTCAGCGCCAGCACCCGGCCCAGCGACAGGCTGGCGAACTCGCAGCCGAGCGATTGCAGCAGCTCCGACATGGTGGCGATGTCGGCCAGCCGGGGGGCGTTGGTCAGGGTCAGCGGCTGGTCGGTCAGCAGGGCGGCCGGCATCAGCGTCAGGCAGGCGTTCTTGGCTCCCGATATCTCGATGCTGCCCGTAAGCGGCCTGCCGCCGGTGATCGCGATCTTGTCCATGCCTGCCCGCCCTTGCTCTGCCCCGGTCAGCTTTTCTCGCTGTTGTCCGGGTCGATTTGCGGGCGGTTTCCGGCCCTTCCGGTGTCGTCTCGCCGGGCCCGCGCCCGCAGTTGCGCCTTGCGCTTGCGCAGGTTGTCGCGCAGCGCCTCGGCCAGGCGCCCGGCCTTGTCTCGCCTTGCCTTGCCGGGTTTGCCGGCGCCCGGTTTCCGACTCTCCCCGTCCATGATCCGCCCGATGTAATGGCCTGGGCCGCCCGCGTCCAGATTGGGCTTGCAATCGGGTCCTGATCGGCTATCAATCGGCCCGCGCCGCCGGGGCGCTGGCAGGCCCTCCGGCAGGCCGCGAACGCTGCCGTAGCTCAGTGGTAGAGCACTCCCTTGGTAAGGGAGAGGCCGACAGTTCAATCCTGTCCGGCAGCACCATCTAACCCGGGAAAATCCGGCCCGCCCGAGCAACTTCGGATTTCCGGCGGATTTCCCGCGCGGCTGGGGTATCATCGCCGCCGAGCAATCGCGCGCGCCAACCAGGAGCGATGCCCATGCCCCGACTTCTTCACGCCAGTCTTCTCGCGGCCGCCCTGTCGCTCGCCGCCTGCGACGGTCCGGCATTCTTCCAGGCGCCGATCTCGGAACCCGGCCAGGTCCGCCACGACCAGCGCCTGATCGGATCGTGGCACAGCTTCGGCGACGACGGCGTGGCCCTTCTTGAAATCTCGCCCCCGGAGGACGCGGGCTGGGACCGCCTGCGCGCGGTTCTTTCCTTTATCGACACCGACCCCGGCGCCGGCTGGTATTTCGCCGAAGCCTACGCATCCGAGATCGACGGGGCGCTCTATTACAACACCCGGCTCACCGCCGCCGCGGAGACCAAAATTTCGCCGCAGTCGGGACAACTCGCGACCAGGGTCGCCGGCGAATTCGAAGGGTTCGTGATCATCCAGGCCGAGATCGATGCGGATGACCGGTTGTCGTTGCGGGTCATTTCCGTGAAACAGCCCAAGGCAATGGGGCTGAAATCCCGCCAGACGACCTGCGGCGAGGACTGCGACGAGACCCTGTATGAACTGTCCTCCGGGGAACTGGCCGAGCTGATCCGCACGACCCCGCGCGACGAGTTGTTCGACCTCTATCTCGGCCCCTTCGCGCGGATGGAAACCGGCCGCCCGGTGTTCGGCCGCGCGCCTCCCCCGCCTCGGTGACCCGCGCCGCCGGTTTCGGGTTTCCCGGGGCGGGTCGGGTATCCAGCCCCAACCCATTGATTTGCAAGCTGGATTATACCAGCGTCCCGCGACCGGCGCGCGACACGACCCGGCTGATGTTGATGTGTTTTGGTATCATGCGGAGCCATCGGGCGATGGCGCGGTGAAGCATGGGGGCGATCCTGTTTCGCAGACGGAGTCGTCCGCAAAACCAGCTTTCGCCGCCCTCAGCCACCCCTAACGTCGTGTCGTGCGGTTTATGGTTGGGAAGAGGCCGATCGGATCGGCGGCGAAACGCTTCCGCGTCCCGGATCAGCAATACCACGGATCATGTATTCCCCGCACTTCCCCGGCCCCCGCGCCGGGGCCTCGACGGTCATCTCGATGCGGCGCGAGGCCCTGGCCCAAGGCCGGGGAAGTGCGGCGGGTATTCACGATATCCGGTGAGGACGGCAAATTCCGATCCGGGACACTCGCCGCGCCGCCCCGGCCTCAAAGATCGAGCGCCCCCTGCCGCCCGGAACGCTCCTCCCTGGCGGCCTTCCGGTAGGTGTCGGAGCGGGCCATGGGGATGCGGAAAGGGGGCGCCGGGCTGGTCAGCAACTGTTCGACGGTGCCGATCTGGAGGCGGGGGACCTGGCCCCAGTCGGTGTCCCAGAACCCGGCACTGGCGGCCTCGGCGACCATCGGCTTGGTGGGTGGAGCGAGGGTCAGGAACAGGCTCATGGGGGCCTTCTCGCGGTCCATGGTGCCGACCAGGTCGCGGATCATGGCGACGCCGACGTTCGCCCCGCCCTTGACCGAGATGATGCAGCGCTCGGTTTTCTTGCCCTCGCCGGTGACGTAGAGGACGCCGTCGATGCCCTTGTCGGCGCCCTTCTTGCCCCCCTTCCAGGGCTGGGCGTTGGGGATCAGCGAGATCGCCCAAAGCTCGAACTGGTGCTTGTCGGCCTCGGCGAGTTCGCGGGCGCCAGCGAGGTCCATCGGCACGCCATGCACGCCGAATTCGATGCCCTCGAAGGCGTCGCGCAGCCGGCGCCGGATCAGGTTGATGGCGACATGGGTAATGTCGATGCCGATCCACCGCCGGTTGAGTTTTTCGGCGGCATGGACGGTGGTGCCGCAGCCGCAGAACGGGTCGAGCACCAAGTCGCCGGGGTTGGAGGAGGCGGAAATGATGCGCTCCAGCAGGGCGACGGGTTTCTGGGTGGGGTAGCCGAGGCGTTCCTTGGCCGCTTGATTGATGCGGTCGATGTCAACCCAGACATCGCCCACCGTGACCATTCGGTTGTCTGGATTGAAGGTTTCCTCATCCCTTCTACGTGGAAATCCGTTGTTCGGTGGAAAGTGGATCAGGTCAGCTTCAGCCCATGCATTCAACTGTGCGTGTGAGTTGCCCCAGTGTCGGCCCATCCCGGTCGGATTGAAGCCACGCCACGGTTTGCCGCTTTCCCCATCCTGAGTAATACCAGCGCCGGTAAGTTCGTAAGTTTGATATTTCTTCCCATCCCTCCATGTAATAAGAGTATGCGGCATTTTCGATTCGTCAGCTTTTACCTTTGGTATCGCGTGTTTTATATTTTTATCAGAGTAATGAAATATAACATCATGAAGATGTGGCCAATTTCGAGGAGTCCCACGGGCATTCGTGCGCTTCCAAACAATTTCCGCACGGAAGTTCCGCGCCCCGAACACCGCATCCAGCAAAATCTTCAGATAGTGGCTCGCGGTCGGGTCGCAGTGCAGGTAGAGGCTGCCGGTCGGCTTCAGCACCCTATGGAGCTCGATCAGCCGCACCGCCATCATCGCCAGATAGGCCATCATGTCGTTGTCGCCGAGGAACTGGCGCATGGCGCGCAGCATCTCGGAGGCATCCGAATTGCCCGAGGTCAGCACCTCGGCAAAGGCTTCCTCGGCGCTTGTCGTCCAGTGCCAGGTGTCGTCGAAGGCCTCGATCTGGGCCTGGCTGTCGGTGCCGCCCGGCCCCTTGAACAGCACGTTGTAGGAGGCGTTCGAGTTGAACGGCGGGTCGAGGTAGATCAGGTCGACGCTCGTGTCATCGACGGACTCGCGCAGCACCCGCAGATTGTCGCCGTAATGGAGGTGGTTCATCTGGGCTGCCCCTGTTCTCCGGGCAGGAGACACCGGGGGGAGGGGCGGGTCAAGGGGGAC
>JACZTQ010000281.1 GCA_022573605.1 Pseudomonadota bacterium
ATAGGCCCGCTCGAGGGCCGCGCCCGCGGTCATGCCCATAGTCATGGCGGCGCAAATCTCGTCGGCGACGGCGCCGGCGACGGCGGCCATCGGGGTCACGAAGACCGGCAGATGCGCCGCCACGGCGCGCTGCATGCGCCGCGCCACGGTTCCGGAGAGCATCAGCCCCGCCGCCGCCGGGGCGCGCAGGGCGGGCAGTTCGGCGACCAGTTCGTCGAGCACGGTGGCGAACCGCGCGGCGGCGCGGCGATACGCCCCGGCCCGCGCCGGGGCCGGGCCGAAGGCCTCGACAATCAGGTCGATGGGGCCGTGATGCAGGTGCAGCCGGCGCTGGTTGGGCCACTTGGCGGGCAGCATGGTCGCTTGCGGTCCCTCCATCGCCTAGCGCCTCCCGCCGCCGGGCCAGCCGGCGTCGCCGGCCGGCCCCAGCCGGCGCGACGCGGCGCCGTATTCGCCGCCCGCTTCCAGCACGTCGGCGACCGTGCGCACCGCGCCCTCGTGCCCGCCCATCCGGACGTAATCGTCCCGGCGCAGGGTGAACTCCAGCGGCGCCACCAGCGCCGGGGTGGGCACGTAGCCAAAAGCGTTGCGCGGCACCCGGGTCACGTCCACCATCAGCGTGATGCCGCCGCCGGGCCAGACATAGACCGGGGCGCCGCCGCAGGTGACGGTGGTCCGCAAGCCCTGCACCGAGCGGGTCAGCTTGACCGGGTTCTCGGTCACCCCGGCGCGCAGCGAGCCGCCGGCGCCGCCCATGAACAGCACCGTGCACAGCGCCGGCTCGCAGTTCTCCGCGATCAGGCGCACCGATTTCTCGAGGTTTTGCGGCAGCTCCCGGCGCACCGGGTTCAGCGCGTCGTCGAGCACGTAGTAGCCGTACTGCTCGCCGGTGGTGGAGATCATCAGCAGGGTCAGCCCGGGCCGCGCGCCCTTGCTGGCGTTCCAGGGCCCGAGAATGGCGAGCGGGTCGTCGATATCGGTGCCGCCCCAGCCCAGCCCCGGCTCGGCGACCCGGAAATACCGTCCCGGCGTCGAACGCCGCCCGAGCACCTTGACGCCGGTGCCGGGCCAGCCCAGCACCTTGCCGGCCTGATGCTCGGAGACCACGCCGGTGATGTGGTCGTCGACCACCACCACCTCGTCGACCAGCCCGCGCCACTGGGTCGCGAACATGCCGATGGTGGCCGAGCCGCAGCCGACCCGCATGCGCGCCTCCACCGTGCCATCGACGACCGGCGGCGCCCCGGCCTCGACCACCACCGTCGAGCCCCCCTCCACGGTCAGTTCCACCGGCTTGGCGTTGCACAGGTCGAGCAGCGCGGCGCAGGTCGCCCGCCCCTCGGCCTTGGAGCCGCCGGTCAGGTGCTTGACGCCGCCCAGCGACAGCATCTGCGAGCCGTATTCGCCGGTGGTCACGTGGCCCACCGCCTCGCCTCCGGCGCGCACGGTGGCGGCCTCGGGGCCGAGATGGCGGTCGGTGTCGATCTTCACCTTGACCCCGCAATAGGAGAAGATCGCCTCGGTCACCACGGTGACCAGATCGACGCCGTCGATCTCGCGGCTGACGATGAACGGGGCCGGCTTGTAGTCGGGATAGGTGGTGCCGGCGCCGATGCCGGTGACGAAGCTGTCGGCGGGCGAGATCATCTCGCCCGACCAGTCCTCGGCGCCCTTGAGGAAAGGCACCACCTCGTCGCCCGCCGCGAGGCGCCGGTCGAGCACGGTCAGCGGGTCGCAGCGGATGATCTTGCCGCCCTGGTTGGCGTAGCGGTCGCAGGCGCCGGCGCGGCCCTCGGCGATGTAGCACATCACCGGGCAGGCGTCGCAGCGGATCTTTTCGGGCTTTTGGGTCATCGCGCCCCCGCGTCGTCGTTGGCGGCGTCGATCGCCGCCAGCACCCGGTGCGGCAGCGCCGGCAGTTGGCGCAAGCGCGCGCCGCTGGCGTGGCGGATGGCGTTGAGGATCGCCGGCGCGGTCGGAATCAGCACGTGCTCGCCCAGCCCCTTGACTCCGAACGGCCCCTCCGGGTCCGGCACTTCGATCAGGATCGAGGTGATTTCGGGCATGTCGCCGAAGGTCGGGATCAGGTAGTCGTGCAGGTTCTCGGTGCGGCCCGGCAGATACTCCTCCATCAGCGCCATGCCCAGACCTTGCGCGATTCCGCCCTCGATCTGGCCCTCGGCCAGCACCGGATTGACAACCCGGCCGAGATCGTGGGCGGCGACCATGCGCCGGACCCTGACGGTGCCGAGCCTGGTGTCGACCTCGACCTCGGCGATCTGGGCGCCATAGCCGTAGACGGCGTAGGGCACCCCCTGCCCGTTTGCGTCCAGCGCCGTGGTCGGCGGGTCATAGGTCTCCTCGGCCGAGAGCACATAGCCGCCGGCGCCTTCCGGCAGATCGCCCAGCGCCAGCCGGGCGCTGGCCCGGCCCTCGGTGATCGTCAGGGCATCGCCGTCGAGCGCGATCCGGGCGCCGTCGCCCATGTTGGCGCGGCGCAGGATCGCGGCCCGCAGCGCCCGCCCCGCAAGTTCCGCCGCCTTGCCGCTGACATAGGTCTGGCGCGAGGCCGAAGTCTTGCCGGCGTCGGGGGTCAGCGCGGTGTCCGGGCCGACCAGATGGAAATCGGCGACCGGCAGCCCCAGGGCGTCGGCGCAGATCTGGGTGATGACGGTGTTCGCCCCCTGGCCGATGTCGCAGGCGCCCTGATGCAGCACCAGCCGCCCGCGCGCCGTCAGCCCGACCCGGATGGTCGAGGGGTTGGGCAGCGCGGTATTGCCGCAGCCGTACCAGCACGCGGCGACGCCGGCCCCGCGCCGCCGCGTCCCGGCCTTGTTGTTGAAGGCGGCGGCATCGCTCAGCGCCCGCTCCCAGTGCGGCGCCAGCGCCTCCAGACACTCGGCGATGCCGACGCCCCGCAACACCTGCCCGGTCGGCGTCGCGTCGCCGTCGCGCAGCGCGTTCAGGCGGCGGAAGGCCAGCCGGTCGAGACCGGCGGCAATGGCCAGGTCGTCGTAGAGCGTCTCTTGCAGCACCGCCGCCTGCGGCACGCCGAAGCCGCGAAAAGCGCCGGCGGGCGGGCCGTTGGTGTGGATCGCCCGGGCCTCGGCGCGGTAAGCCGGGGTGCGGTAGGGGCCGCAGGCGTGCACCGGCACCCGGTTGGCCACCGTCGGACCCCAACTGGCATAGGCGCCGGTGTTGAAATCGCCCTCGAACCACATCGCCACGATGCGCCCGTCCGCATCGGCCCCGATCCGCGCCCGCATCCGCGCCGGATGGCGCTTGGTGGTCGAGGTCATCGAGTCGTGGCGCGAATAGACCATGCGCGCCGGGCGCCCGGTCTTCAGCGCCACCAGCCCGATCAGCGGTTGTAGCGAGAGATCGAGCTTGGTGCCGAAGCCGCCGCCGGCCGCGGTCGGGATCATCCGCACCCGTTCGGGCGCCAGGCCGAGGATCGCGGCGGTGTCGTCGCGGTCCATCATTGGCGCCTGGGTGCAGGCGCGGATCACCAGGGTGTCGCCCTGCAGCCAGGCCGCGCCCGCCTCGGGCTCGATACAGGCGTGCTCGACAAAGGCGGTGTCGATTGCGCCCTCGACCACGTGGGCCGCCCCCGCCAGCGCCGCCTCGGCGTCGGCGCAGGCCACGTAGCCGCGGATCAGCTCGTTGCCGGGGCGGCCGGGGTGGATGTCGTCTTCCCCCGCCGGCAGAGTCAGATTGTGGGGCTTTTCGGTCCAGACGACGGGGAAATCGGCGAGCTCGAGCGCCGCCATCGCCGCCGGCTCGCCGGCCACCAGCGCCACCGCCTCGCCGCGGAACCGCACCCGGCCCTCGGCCAGCGCCGGCTGGTCGGCGAAGGGCGCGATGACGCCGAACCGGTTGCGCCCGGGAATGTCGGCGGCGGTGAACACCGCGACGACCCCCGGATGGGCCGTGCGCCAGGCCGCCAGATCGCCAAAGCCGAAGTCCGCCGCGTGGTGCGGCAGGTATGCGAACTCATGGGGCGCGACCCGGATGCGTCGACAGACGTCGTGGCGGAACGCATGGGGCAGGACGCCGCCTATGTGATCGACTCCAGCCGCGCACGCAAGGACCTGGGCTGGGCGCCGCAAATCGCGCTGGACTACGGTGTGGCCGAAGTGGTGAA
>JACZTQ010000282.1 GCA_022573605.1 Pseudomonadota bacterium
GCGCCGCCAGCGAGTTCGCTGGCGGCGGTGGTCAGTTCGGCAATCAGCCGGGCATTCAGCGCATTGTGCTTGCCGGGCCGGTTGAGGGTCAGGGTGGCGACGCCGCGAGGCTCGCGGGTAATCGAGATCGCTTCGTAGCTCATTCCGGGCTCCATAGGTTCCATCCACCGTCATGCCCCGGCTTGACCGGGGCATCCAGGAGGCCGGTCCGCTGCAACGATTTCTGGATTGCCCGGTCAAGCCGGGCAATGACGATGTCCTTGGGCTGGTGTCGATCAAAGCAGCTTGGTGTCATTCCAGCAACCCTCTCAAATTGCGGACAAAATGTTCCGCGCGGTCCAGCGCATCAAGGTCCAGCCCGGTGGCGATGCCCTTTTCCGCCAGATCGCGGGCCAGCGCGCCGCTGGCGAGGTTGCCCTTCGCCCCCGGCGCAAAGGGGCAGCCGCCGAGACCGCCGGCCGACGAATCGAACACCCGCAGCCCCTTCTCCATGCTCACGGCGACGCTCTCCAGCGCCCGGCCGTTGGTGTCGTGGTAGTGCCCCGCCAGCTTCTCTGGAGGCGCCACCGCCAGCACGGCATCGAGCATCGCCGCCACGGTCTCGGGCGTGCCCTGGCCGATGGTGTCGCCGAGCGAAACCTCGTAGCAGCCGAGGCCGAACAGGAGCCCGGCCACGCGGGTCACCTCGGCCGGCGCGATGGGTCCTTCATAGGGGCAGGCGATGGCGCAGGAGATGTAGCCGCGCACAGGCGTGCCGTCGGCCTCGGCCGCCTCGGCGATCGGGCGGAAACGCTCGATGCTCTCGGCGATCGAGCAGTTGATGTTCTTTTGGCTGAACGCCTCCGATGCCGCGCCGAAGATGGCGACCTCATCGACGCCGGCGGCGCGGGCCGCCTCATAGCCCCGCATGTTGGGCGTCAGCGCGGCGTAGCTGGCGCCTGGGCGCCGCGCAATGCCGGCCATCACCTCGGCCCCGTCGGCCATCTGCGGCACCCATTTCGGCGACACGAAGCTGGCCGCCTCGATGCGCTTGAAACCGACCGCCGACAGCAGGTCGATCAGTTCGATCTTCAGCGCCGCCGGGATCGGGCGCGGCTCGTTCTGGAGCCCGTCGCGGGGGCCGACCTCGACGATGGTGATTTCGGGGGTGACCTCCGTCATGCCTCCGGCTCCAGGGTGATCAGCAGCGCGCCTTCCTCGACCTGCTCGCCGGCGCGTACCGCGACCTCGGCCACGGTGCCATTCCGGGGGGCGAGCAGGCTGTGCTCCATCTTCATCGCCTCCATCACCGCCAGCACGTCGCCGGCGGCGACCGTCGCCCCCGGCGAGACATTCAGCGATTTGACGATGCCGGGCAGCGGAGCGGTGATCGAATCGCCGCCGTGGCCGGCCTCCTCCACCGCCGCCATCGGGTCGCGGAGGCTGAACGTCAGGCGGCCGCCGTCGCGCGCCAGCGTGACCGAGCCGTCCGATTGGTGGAGGTGGACGCGGCGCGATCCGGCGGCGTCGCCAACCTGCCAGAGGGTGCCGCCGAGGGGTTTGGCGGCAATGCCAGCAGTGCCGGAGGCGCTTTCCAGCGCGATGCCGCCGCCGGTGAGCCGCAGCGTGATCTCGTCGAGCGCCGCCTCGCCCGGCCCGGTGGCGCGGGCGAGTTGGAGATGGGTCGCGCCGCTGCCCCAGCCCCGCCAGCCCGCCAGCGGGGCGGGGCGCAAGAGGCCGCTCAGCGCCGCGCCGGCCAGCGCCAGATCGGCCGGGGTGGCCTCCGGCGGTTGGGTCAGCGCGGCAAGATCGCGGCCGATCAGGCCGGTGTCGAGCTTGCCCGCGCGGATCTCCGGGTGGCGGATCAGGCGCTCCAGGAAGGCGATGTTGGTGGCCGGGCCCTCGGCGTGGCAGGCGGCCAGCGCTATCTCCATCGCCGTGAAGGCGGCCTCGCGGTCGGGGCCGTGGGTGATGATCTTGGCGATCATCGGGTCGTAATGCGGGGTGACGGTGTCGCCCTCGGTAACCCCGCTGTCGATTCGGGTGCGGGCGAGGTCGCCTGGCAGGGCCAGGCGGGTGAGCTTGCCGGTGGCGGGCATGAAGTCGCGGGCCGCGTCCTCGGCGTAGATCCGGACCTCCAGCGCGTGGCCGTTGAGCGCGATCTGGTCCTGGCGCAGGGGCAGGGGCTCGCCCGCCGCGACCCGGAGTTGCCACTCCACCAGGTCGAGCCCGGTCACCGCCTCGGTCACCGGGTGCTCGACCTGGAGCCTTGTGTTCATCTCCATGAACCAGAAGCCGTCCGGGCGCAGCGGCCCGGAGCCGTCCACGATGAACTCGACCGTGCCCGCGCCCCGGTAGCCGACCGCCTCGGCCGCGCGCACGGCGGCGCCGGTCATCGCTTCGCGCACCTCTTCGGTCATGCCGGGGGCGGGGGCCTCCTCGATGACCTTCTGGTGGCGGCGCTGGGCCGAGCAGTCGCGCTCGAAGAGATGCACCGTGTTGCCATGCCCGTCGGCGAACACCTGGACCTCGATATGGCGCGGGTTGAGGATGAATCTCTCGATAATGACGTGGTCGTGGCCGAAGCTGGAGGCGGCCTCGGAGCGGGCCGATTGCAGCGCCCGGGCGAAATCCTCGGCCCGGTCGACCTTGCGCATGCCCTTGCCGCCGCCCCCCGCACTGGCCTTGACCAGCACCGGGTAGCCGATTTCGGCAGCTTGCCCGGCGAGGAAGTCCGGATCCTGGTTCTCCCCGTGATAGCCGGGGGTAACCGGCACCCCCGCCGCCTCCATCAGCCGCTTGGCGGCGTCCTTCAGCCCCATGGCGCGGATAGCATTGGCGGGCGGGCCGATGAAGGTCAGCCCGGCTTCGGCCACCGCCTCGGCGAACTCCGGGTTCTCCGAGAGGAAACCATAGCCGGGGTGGATCGCCTGCGCCCCGGTCGCCTTGGCCGCGGCGAGGATGCGGTCGGCCTTGAGGTAGCTCTGCGCGACCGGGGCCGGGCCGATGGCGACCGCCTCGTCGCAGGCCAGCACGTGCCGGGCCCCGGCGTCGGCCTCGGAATGCACCGCGACGGTGGCGATCCCGAGGCGTCGCGCGGTCCGGGCGATCCGGACCGCGATCTCGCCACGATTGGCAATGAGGATCTTGCGGAACATCAGGCCGGTTCATGCTCCCACTGGAAGGCGGCGAACACGGCGTCCACCTCGGTGTGCTGGATGTGGTTGGCGTAGTTCGACAGTGTCTTGACCGACTGGGCCAGGATGATCTCGTAGATATGCTCGTCGCCGAAGCCCGCCGCCTTGAAGGCCGCGACCTCGGCCTTGGTGGGCAGGCCCCGGCTGTGGTGCATGTGGGCGGTGAAACGGGCCAGCGCCTCGAGCTTGGAGTCCGGCAGCTCGCGGCCTTCGCGCAGGGCCGCCAGCACGTCCTCGGGCACGCCCGACTTCTTCGCCGCGATCATCGAATGCGCGCTGACGCAGTATTCGCAGCCGTTCTCGCGGCTGAGCACCAGGAAGATGGTCTCCTGCTCTTGCGGGGTGAAGCGGCCCGACTGGCGGAACCGGCCATAGCCGTCGAGGTAGGTCTCGAGCAGGCCGGGGCTGTTGACCATGCCGCCATACATGTTGGGGATGAAGCCGACGGCGGCCTTGGCCTTGGCCAGCACGGCGGCCTGCTCGGCGTTGGCGCCGGCTTCGGTCACGGGGGCGAGTTCGGTCTTGTATTCAGCGGTCATGGGGATTTTCTCCGGATTGGCTGGTTGCGTGAGTCTCGGCATCTGGGGTGAATGCGCGCTTTTTCACCGTGCAATTTCCTGGCCTCACGCGTCTGTGATCGGACTCGGCCGCCCGCGCTACGGATCATCTCAGTCCTCCAGCGCCGCCAGCGCCCGCTGGTGACGCCCGGCGCTGGCGGCGTCGAAGCAGCAGAACACGACCTGGGTCAGGCCGCCGGTGCGGGGCAGGGTCTCGGCCACCGCCGTAACCGCGACCTCCGCCGCCGCGTCGGCCGGGTAGCCAAAAATGCCGGTCGAGATCGCCGGGAAGGCGATGGTGGCGAGGGCGTTCGCCTGTGCGAGCTCCAGCGCGCGGCGGTAGCAGGCGGCGAGCAGGTTGGCCTCGCCGCTCATCCCGCCGTGCCAGACCGG
>JACZTQ010000283.1 GCA_022573605.1 Pseudomonadota bacterium
GGGCGGCGCGCTCAGCCGCAAGCTGCACCTGCACGCGGCAAGGCTGAGCTTTCCTCACCCGGCGACCGGCCGCCGCATGAACCTGGTGGCGCCGCTTCCGGAGCACATGGCGCGGACCTGGGAGGTCTTCGGCTGGAACATGGCCGATCTGCCGGAGCCGATCTTCGACGAGGAATGAGGGGCGGCTGAGGGTGCCGCGCGGGGCCGGCGGCGTCCGTACCCCCTCCCCAACCCTTCTCCGGGGCTTACGCGGCCGCATCTGCGGCCACGGTCCCCTGCGAAGCCCCGGAGGGGAGAGGGGGCGCGTTGTCCTGGGGGTGCGGGCGGAGTGCCTTCGGCCCGGCCGGGGGCGGCGCATCGAGATGCGCCCTACGCGGGTCTCCGGCGCTACCGCTTCTTGCGGCCGCGCGCCTTCGCCAGCGGGGCCATGCGCTGCTTGATCGCCTGCTCGTCGATGTCGGTCCGGTCGAACGGCCCGCCATGCCAGTCGATAAGTTCCCGGTGCTCCGGGTCCTTGGGATCGGCAAGCACCTGGACGAACCGGTAGAATCCGGGGAAGCCCCCGACATCCTCCGGCGGGCAGCGCCATTTGCCGGCGACGAAGCGCGGCAGGCGGGCGTCGGCATCGAGCGTCTCCAGCACCTGCACCCGGTGGCGCCAATCGTCGCCCATGTCGTAGGTATAGAGAAAATCGGTGACGGCCGCGTCGCAGAGCCGCGTCAGCTTCATGTTGGCGGCCTTGTAGGTGCGCTCGCCCATGAAGTTGTCGGCCTCGGGGCCATAGCGGCGCCGGTCGACCTCGAACTCCCAGAGATGCGCCTGCTGCCACAGGAAGGCGGCCTGGATGGTGTCGTGCAGCCCTTTCAGGGTCATCGACAGGGGCGCCTCGAACTCGCGCCAGGGGGCGGGGTCGAGATCGAGCAGGGTGCGCGGATCAGGGCGGCGTTGGGCATGGCAGCAGCTCCGGGGATGGCGGGTTCGCGTTTCTTGCGCGCGCCCGGCGACCGGTCAAGGGCATTGTGCCGCCGGGGCCGCTACTGCACCAGCAGTTCCGCGTGCAGGGCGCCAGCGGCCTTGATCGCCTTGAGAATGTCGATCATGTCGCGCGGGCCGACGCCGAGCGCGTTCAGCCCATCGACCAGGTCGGCCAGCGACACGTTGCCCTCGACCACGGCCATGCGGCTGTCGCCGCCCTGGCTGATTTCGATTTCGGTGCGCGGCAGCACCAGGGTCTCGCCGTCGGCGAACGGGTTGGGCTGCGACGGCAGCGGCCGTTCGGTGATCCGGATCGAGAGGCGGCCCTGGGCCACGGCGACCCGGCTGATGGTGACATCGGCGCCCAGCACGATGGTGCCGGAGCGTTGATCGATGACGACGCGGGCCTTGCTGGCCGGGGTGACGGTGATGTTCTCGATCAGGCTGATCAGGCGGGCCGGGGTCTCGCCGGCCAGGCCGAGATCGAGGGTCACGGTGCCGGAGTCCCCCATCCGCGCCACCGGAGTGCCCAGTGCCGCGTTGATCGCCGCCTCGATGCGCGCCGCGGTGGTGAAATCGGGCTCGCGCAGCGCCAGGCGGATCCGGGGCATCTCGCCGAACACGAAATCGATCTCGCGCTCGACCCGGGCGCCGCCGGGGATCGAGCCCGAGGTCGGCACGCCGATCTTCGCCGAAGCGGCGTCGCCCGCGGCGCTGATGCCGCCGGCGATGATCGGGCCCTGGGCGACGGCGTAGATCTCGCCGTCGGCGGCGTTGAGCGGGGTCATCACCAGGGTGCCGCCGAACAGGCTCTTGGCGTCGCCGATGGCCGAGACGGTGACGTCGATGCGCCCGCCGATGCGGGAGAACGCCGGCAGGGTGGCGGTGATGATGACGGCGGCGACGTTCCTGGGCCGGAACGACTCGCCGCTGACGTTGACGCCGAGCCGCTCCAGCAGGTTGACCAGCGCCTCCTCGGTGAACGGGGAGTTGCGGATGCCGTCGCCGCTGCCGGCGAGGCCGACCACCAGGCCATAGCCGACCAGGTCGTTGCCGCGCACCCCCTCGATCTCGACCAGATCCTTGATCCGGGGCGCCGCCTCGGCCGGGGCCGGCGCGACAATGGCAAGCGACAGCGCGAGCAGCATCGCCAATGGCCGGAAAACATGCCGGAACCGGGGCTTGCCGGGCCGGAGGACGGGCCGCGCCGGGGCGGCGGAGGGGATTGGGGGCATTCTGCTCCGGGTCCAGGTCTCGGGGTTTCGGGGTTCGGCTCGCGGGCTTGAGCCGATATCCGGGAGGCGGGTGCGCTCAGCGCATGAAATTGACCAGTGACAGATTGGCGAGCCGCACGGTGACCAGATAGGTGGTCTGCAACTGGGTTTCGAGTTGGCTCAACTCGGTGGCGGCCTCGAACTGGTCGCGCCCGGCCAGCTTGGTGTAGGCCAGGCTCAGCGTCACCTCGGCGGCCTGGTGGCGGGTCATGGCGACGATCATGCGCTCCTCGACGGCGCCGACCTGGCCGGCCATGGCGACCAGCCCCTCGACATTGTCGCGCAACCCGGCGATCGCCCGCTCGGCCAGGCCGCGGCGGTTGGCCTCGGGGATGGCGTTGTCCGGGTCGAAGGCGGCGGCCAGGGTGGCGAGGTCGCGCAGCAGTGCCCGGACCGGCGCCTCGTCGGCCCGCGGCGCGAAGTCCAGGCGCTCGCCCCGGGCGACCTCGGTGGCCGGGGCGTTGCCGCTGCCGCCGGTGTAGAACGTGGTCTCGAACAGCCCGCCGGCGAGGCTGAACTCGTTCGAGAGATCGGCGTAGGCCGCGTCTGCGGTCAGACCCGCCTCGAGCACCGTCAGCGAGGCCGACATGAACACGTCGGCCGTCACCACCGCCTGGGCGTTGCCGGCGTCGCCGGAGAACAGGCGCCGGCCGCCGAAGTTGACATTGAGCGCCGAGATCACCGTCCCCAAGGCCTGGCGGGCCGCGGCCGAGCTGGTCTCGCGGGCGGCGCCGACGTTGGCGTCCAGCGCCGTCTGGCTGTTGGCATGGAACTCGACGGCGATGTTGCGCAGGGCGTCCAGCGTGCCCTGGATCACGCTGGCGCGGGATTCGGCCAGGTTGATGATGTCGCGGTACTGGGTGATTTCGGCCAGCGACTGCTCCAGCCCCAGCAGCTCCGAGACCTTGCCGCCCCGGGCAGCGGCCGGGTCGGCCAGGAGGCCGGTCACGGTCTCTTGTCGGGCGGTGTCGGAGCGGCTGCGAAGCTGGCTGATCAGGCGCGCCATCAGGTCGTGGCGGGGTTGGGCCGGGAAGCCGATGGGGGTAAAGGTCATGGGGTCAGAGCGCCATCAATTGGTCCAGCATCCGCGACGCGGTCTGGATAACCTGAACATTCGCCGCAAAGGCCTGCTCGATCTGGATCAGGGCCTGAAGCTCGGCATCGGTATCGACGCCGATGGTCTCGGCCTCGGCGCGGGCGAGAATCTCGCGGGTGTTGGAGAAGCTGGCGACATTGGCCTCGGCCGAGACCCGGCCAAGGGCGGTCAGCTCGATCATGCCGATAGCGGTCTGCGCGAACGACAGGGTCGGGGGCAGCCCGGGCACCGCGGTGACGCCGCCGGCCGCGGTCAGGGCGTCGAGCATGGCGCGCGGCAGGGTGCCGTCGGCGGTCGGGCCGGCGGCGGTGGCGCCGAGCCCGTCGCGCATCAGCGAAGGATCGCCGCCGGCGCCGGGGTCGACCGCCGCGTTCAGCCGGATGCGCCCGGCCAGCCCGGTCAGGTTCGCCGGGTCGTAGGGGGCGCCGTCGTCGGTGAAACGCCCCGGCAGTATCCGATATTTCACCACATTGTCTTATCGGCGGACCTTGGCGACTCCATTAACGCGATGAGGCTGGGGGCCGTCTCCAGGCCACTCCAACCGGTCGAAGCGCCTTGGCACCCCGGTTCATCGAGGCGAGACATGCAGGGGTTACCGTCCCACCCTGGCCGGCGTTAGTTGGTAGACGTTCGCCGAGCGGATTTTCTTGCACGAAAAAGGGGGAAATTCCGGGGGGGATCGCCACGCAATCGTTCGCGGATTACCCGAGCGGCGCCGCGATCCGGAGTGAGTCCGATTAACGGTAAGCGGTCCAGTGCTTCGCGGCGAGCATCTGGG
>JACZTQ010000284.1 GCA_022573605.1 Pseudomonadota bacterium
CCAAACCAACGAGCCGCTTCCCGCTGGCTCATACCATCTATCATCACCGCGTGGCGCACCCGCGCATACAGTTCCACTCGCTTCATCCCCCGCCCTTCGCTGCAATCCACAAAGGGCTATCGCTGACGGATTATTGCTCCGGCGCAACCAGACATTCCGGCCCCTTCAGTGAGGGATTATTGCTCCGGGATTCACAATCAAATCAATCGGAATGCGGAAATGGGCTCATAAAGGTCAGTAATTATCACCGCTGGTATAACATGTTGGTATATCGTCACTTTTAGATGAGTGCAAAGATGCGTGCATCCCCTAGCACTCCCTCTGGGAGGGGGGTCGGGGGGGGAGGCTAGCGACAGTGCCGCTTCGCACGACCTACCCCATCCGCGCCGCCTCCACCGCCGCGCAGCGGCGCGCCTTCTCCGCTTCCGGCAGGAACGACCCGGTGAAGCTGTTCCTGGCAAGCTGCACGATGTCGCCCTCCGACAACCCCAGCCCCGCCGCCACCGCTTCAAAATTCGCGTTCATGTAGCCGCCAAAATAGGCCGGGTCGTCGGAGTTCACCGTCACCGACAGCCCCGCCTCCAGCATCCGCCCGACCGGGCTCTCCGCCATCCGCTCGATCACCCCAAGGGCGGTGTTCGACAGCGGGCACACCGTCAGCGTCAAGCCGCGCCGGACGATCTCGCGGACCAGTTCCGGGTCCTCCAGCGCCCGGTTGCCGTGGTCGATCCGGTCGATGCCGATCTCGAGCGCCTCGCGGACATAGTCCGGCGGCCCTTCCTCACCCGCATGGCAGCACAACAGCAGCCCCATCGCGCGGCAGCGCGCAAACAGCCGGGCGAACTTCATTGGCGGATTCCCGCTCTCGGAACTGTCCAGCCCGACCCCGGTGAAGCGGTCGAGCCACGGCTCGGCCTCCTTCAAGGTCGCAAACCCGTCCTCCTCGCTGAGGTGCCGCAGGAAGCTCATGATGAGGCGCCAGGTGATACCGTGGCGCCGTTCGCCGTCCTCGAGCCCGGCGAGGATGCCCTTGACCACCACCTCGAAGGGCACGCCGCGCCCGGTGTGCCCCTGCGGATCGAAGAAGATCTCCACGTGGGTGACGTTGTCGGCGGCACAGCGATCGAGATAGGCACGGGTCAGGTCGAAGTAATCCTCCTCCTCGAGCAGCGCCTTCATACCCTGATAGTAGATATCCAGAAATTCCTGCAAATTCAAGAATTTGTAAGCGTTTCTTAACTCTTCTATAGTGTCATACGGAAGCGCCACCCGGTTGCGCCGGGCGATCTCGAACAGCAACCCGGGCTCGAAGCTGCCCTCGATATGCAGGTGCAGTTCCGCCTTGGGCAGGCGGGCGATCAGGTCCTTCATCAAGTCTCTCCGGGGCCAAATGCCATCGATTCGTCCCCATCATAGACCACCTTGCCGCCGGAGAGGGTTACCGCCACCGCCCGGTCGTCGGCCAGCACGATCTGGGCGAACAGCGCCTCGGCGATGCCCCCGGCCCGCGCCATCCGGTGGCGCAGGATCGGCGTCGAGCCGAGATCGAGCACCACCGCATCCGCCTCCAGCCCGACCGCCAGGTTGCCGATCCTGTCGCCCAGCCCCAGCGCCCGCGCAGCACCCTGCGTCGCCAGCCACCACAGATGCACCGGGCTCAGCGAGGCTCCCCGCCGCTGCGCCACCTCATAGGCCGCCTTCATGGTGTGGAACATCGAGAAACTCGACCCCCCGCCGACATCGCTCGCCAGCCCGACATTGACCCCGCGCTCATGCAGACCCTTCACATCGCATTCGCCCGAGCCGAGGAACTGGTTCGAGGTCGGGCAATGGGCGACCGAGGCGCCGGTCTCGGCCAGCCTCTCGACTTCGCGCGGGGTCAGGTGGATCGCGTGGCCGAAGATCGCGCGGGCGCCGATCAGCCCGTATTTCTCGTAGACACCGAAATAATCGGCGCAGTCGGGGAACAGCTCGCCGACCCAGACAATCTCGCTGCCGTTCTCCGACAGATGGGTCTGCATCACGCAACCCGGATGCTCGGCCCACAGCGCCCCCGCCGCCTCCAGCTGCGCCTCCGTCGAGGTCGGCGCGAAACGCGGCGTCACCGCGTAGAGCGCACGGCCCACGTCATGCCACTTCGCGATCAACGCCTTCGAATCGTCATAAGCCGACTGCGCTGTATCGCGCAGGCGTTCCGGTGCATTCCGGTCCATCATCACCTTGCCGCCGATGGCCCGAACCCCGCGCCGCGCCGCCTCCTCGAAATAGGCATCGACGCTTTCGGGATGGATGGTGCAGAAGGAACAGGCGCTGGTCACACCATTGCGCAACTGCTCGTCGAAATAGGCCCGCGCCGCCGCCTCGGCGTAAGCCCGGTCGCCGAAGCGCTGTTCCTCCGGGAAGGTGTAGGTGTTCAGCCACTCCAGAAGCTGCGTGCCATAGGAGGCGATGATCCCGGTCTGCGGGTAGTGCACGTGGCAGTCGACGAAGCCCGGCGCGATCAGCCGCTCGCCGGCATGGGTCACGCGCGCCCCCTTGTGGTCGGCGAGCACCCTCCCGGCCGGCCCCACATCGACGATCAGCCCGCCCCGCATCGCCAGCGCGCCGTCCTCGTCATAGTCGAGCGCCGCCTCGGCGCCGATCTCGAACGGGTCGCCGGCGAACCGCAACAGCCTCCCGCGCAGGATCGTGGTCTCGCTCATGCCAACTTCTCTTTTGTATCAGGCGCTTTCGCGATTTTTCTGAACTGCCGTTCGGGCCACCTGCAAGAGCTGCACGGCAACCGTGGCCGCGATCACCTCGGGCCGCTTGTCCCTGACCCCCGGCACCCCGATCGGGCAGGTCAGCCGCGCCAGGCGGCCCTCCGGGATGCCACGCTCGCGCAGGCGGCGCAGGAACAGCGCCTTCTTGGTCGCCGAGCCGATCACGCCGAGGAAGCCGAACTCGCCGCGCTCCAGCACCGCCGCGATAATCTCCAGGTCCAGCGCATGGCTGTGGGTCAGCACGACATGCAAAGCGTCGCCCGGCGCCGCCTTGGCCTCGGCCTCCGGCAACGGGGTCTCGACCGTTTCCACGCCCTCCGGGATCTCCGCCGGGAAGGCGCCGAGCCGCGCATCGATCCAGCGAACCCTGAAGGGCAGGGGGGCGAGCGCCCGGGCCAGCGCCGTGCCGACATGGCCGCCGCCATAGATCAGGACCTGGCGCCGCGCCGCCGCCTCGGCCAGCACCGGGCCGCCCGGCCACAGTTCCAGCTCGCCCCGCGCCGCCCGCAACCGCTCCAGATCGGCCGCGCCGAAGACGGCGAAGGCGACCCGCATATGCCCGCCGCAGCACTGGTCCAGAGCGGGCCCGAGCGGAAAGTCGAGGATCAACCCTTCCCGGTTCCGCTCAAGAGCGCCATCATCATTAGCGCCCAATCGGTCCCGCTGCCGTCCCCTCTCCCCCTGGGGGGGAGGGTCAGGGAGGGGGTTGCCAGCCGCCGGGCTGGCAACGCTGCCGCCCAGCATGGTCCGGGCATGGGCCAGCGCCCGGTGCTCGACCGTGCCGCCGCCGATGGTGCCGGTGGCCCGCAATTCCGTGACCAGCATCGCCGCCCCGGCCTCGCGCGGCACCGAGCCCTGCGCCTCGGCAACCATCACCACCACCGCGCCGCCCTCGCGCTCCACCGCTGCGATGAGATCTTCGATCCGCATCTCAGCCGCCCCTCACCCGCTCGACCGCCGCCAGCACCCGCTCCGGCGTCGCCGGGGCGTCCAGCGCCGGATACATCTGGTAACCTCCCGCCGCACACACCGCGTCCGAGATTGCCTGAAAGGCCGAGATGCCCAGCATCAGGGGCGGCTCGCCCACCGCTTTCGAGCGGCGGATGGTGAACTCGCGGTTCATGCCCTTGGCCCAGAGCTGTATCCGCATGTCGGGCGGCCGGTCGGAACAGGTCGGGATCTTGTAGGTCGAGGGCGCGTGGGTCTTCAGCTCGCCGCGCTCGTTCCACCACAGCTCCTCGGTGGTCAGCCAGCCGACCCCCTGGACGAACCCGCCCTCGACCTGGCCCAGATCGATGGCCGGGTTCAGCGACTTGCCGACATCGTGCAGGATATCGACCCGCATCAACCGGTTCTCGC
>JACZTQ010000029.1 GCA_022573605.1 Pseudomonadota bacterium
TCAACCGAAACGGAAGAGTCCGGCGCCAGCCGGGCCTTTCGTTGAGAAAAGTTGAGCCACCACAAAAAGATGGCTGGTGGTTTGACTCCGACATTCCGGGATCGGAATGTCGGAGTCAAACCACTAGACGGCGCGGGGCGCGGAGCGCTCAAGCCCGCCGGGGCGGAGTCATGGCCGGTCACGTAGGGGGGGCGTTCCGACCCACCGTTCCACGCTGGCCGACGGGACAATGGTGGGTCCGGAGAACCCACCCTACTTGGTGCCGCTATTCTTGATCGTCTGCCGGACCGTCGGGGCGGCTCACTTCCAAGTCGAGGCTTGATTGAGCGTTGTCTGGCGGAATTGGCAGATCGATAACGCCAGAAACCTCGAACCGCCCTTCCGAAAGGCGGGAAATATCCTTGTCGTCGGAGAGAATCCTCGTAGCGCCCTCGACAGCGGCGATTGCGACAATCTGATCATCGAATTTTGACTTCGAGCGGGTTGCTCCGGCAGAACGATTACCCGCATTTGCGCGTTCAACCTGCATCGCGGCGAACTCGATCGCAGCGCGTTCGTCGAAGGCGGCAACCCTGAAGTGCCTGCTGGATTTGAAGATTTGCAATAGTTCCGGCCCGGCATCTCCCGCCTTTACCAGGACTTCCGCCAGAGCCGGTGTCGGAATTACAATCTTGGCGCCTTGCCGTTGAAGGCCTGCCAGAAGGTGCTCGATGCGCTCCTTGCACTGATCCAATGGTCTGCCGGTGCTCGGATCAAGCGGCGCCTTGGCGTCGGCATCGATCAAATAGACGAGAACACTGGCATCGAAGACGACAATCAATGCGCGTCCCCTTCGCCATGTCTTTCTTCCAGCAGGGCGCGGACGGGATCCGGAACCTCGCTCCAGGTGCTGCCTTTCACCGCCCGCAGGCGGTTCACGACTTCGTTCAGGGGTGCATCGTCAAGTATCTCAAAATCGACAACCTTGAAGGCCTTGAGCTCCCAGGCGCCATCGGCGCCGCGAAACCAGGTGCCAGTGCCGTGCACGCGCAACGTCGGTCCATACAGGTGCGGCGCAATCTTGCGCGCGAGGGTGGGCGTGCAGTTAAGCTTGGTGTGGATGATTGGCCCGTCTCG
This sequence comes from Pseudomonadota bacterium, assembly GCA_022573605.1. GTDB lineage: Bacteria > Pseudomonadota > Alphaproteobacteria > Rhodobacterales > Rhodobacteraceae > Thermohalobaculum. The sequence goes on from JACZTQ010000029.1 coordinate 1,117, forward strand.
CAAGTGGATGGGAACCGTATCGTCCTTTCCGCCCACGCGAATCAGTTCGCCGTCGAGCGTTCCGTCCTCACGGAATGGTCCGAAAACCAGTGGCTCAGGCCTGTCGCGGCCGGGAAACGGAATGATCGTGGTCCCGCTCGCGTCATCGAGAGTGCCGGTCGTGTTGTCCTTTCGCAGCATATCGTCGAGGTCGGTGAAGGCTTCTTGAGCGTCCTTTGGGCCATGGCCATCCCTCACGGCGGCAATCCGCTCCCGAACCTTCGGCCGTGCCGGAGGGTCGATGCGAGCCACCAACACCGCCGAGCCCGGCTCCACCCCGTGAAAATGCACATTGTCCCGTTCGCCCAAAAGCTTCGCAAACGCCATTACATACTTGGCCAGCCGCTCCATCGGGAGCGTGCCGGGCGAAAAACTTTCAGCGATGCGGAGCCGGTATTCGCTTTGCATGGTCTCCTCTACCAAGAAATAGCCTAATGAACTCTGTTTGGCGAGCGATTGCGTGCGAGCACGCACCCTACGCCTGTGGAAATCCCCTGCGCCTTGCCTTAAACGACCTCCGAATCGGACCCCTGACCGCGAGACCGCCATGAACAGCCGCACCGAGGGATATCTCTATCTGCTGGGCTTCGCCCTGTGCATCCCGCTCGCCAACTGGATGATCGGCAATGTCGGCATGGTGTGCCCGCCCGACAGCCCCTGCCTGATCCCGGTGGCGCCGGGGATCATGGCCCCCAGCGGGGTGGTGATGATCGGGCTGGCGCTGGTGCTGCGCGACCTGGTGCAGCGCCGGTTGGGGCTGCGCTGGGTGACCGGGGCGATCGCCGTCGGCGCGCTGCTCTCCGGCCTGGTCGCGCCGCCCGCCCTGGTGGTCGCCTCGGCGGCGGCGTTCCTGCTCTCGGAGAGCGCCGACCTGATGGTCTACACGCCCTTGCAGGCGCGCCGGCTGGTGCTGGCGGTGCTGGCCTCCAGCGCGGTCGGGCTGGTGGTCGACAGCGTGGTGTTCCTCTATCTGGCCTTCGGCAGCCTCGAATACCTCGCCGGCCAGGTGCTGGGAAAGGGCTGGATGGTGCTCGCAGCGCTGCCCTTCATCGCCTGGCTGCGGCGGCGCGACGAGCGGCTGGGGGTGACGCCGGCCTGACTTGGCCCCAGCACGGCGGGCAGGCGTTGCGCGGCGTACGGCCCCCCTCCCTAACCCTCCCCCCCGAGAGGGGAGGGGACCTGTCGCTCCGTTGGCGGGGCGTTGCGCGCCGGGCAAGGGTGATTTGCGCCCGCCGGGGGCTGCGCGGGCGCAATTTTGGGCTATGTTGGGGCGAGGAAGCGGCGCGAAGGGAGAGCGGCATGGGTCATCTGGTCGACGGGGTCTGGCGCCACGAGCACCAGCCGGCCGCCACGGCGGACGGGCATTTCGTGCGCCAGCGGGCGGTGTTCCGCAACTGGATCACCGGCGGCGGCGATCCGGGGCCGGGCGGGGAGGGGGGTTTTGCGGCCGCCAGCGGGCGCTATCACCTCTACGTCTCGCTGGCTTGCCCGTGGGCGCACCGGGCGCTGATCTTCCGGGTGTTGAAGGGGCTGGAGGCGCATATCGGCGTCTCGGTGGTGCATCCGCTGATGAAGGAGGACGGCTGGACCTTCGCCACCGACTACGACGGCGCCACCGGCGATCTGGGTCTGGGCAAGCGGTTCATCCGCGAGGTCTATCTGGCCGCCGAGCCGCGGGCGACCTGCCGGGCCTCGGTGCCGGTGCTGTGGGACCGGGAGCGCGGCGCCATCGTCTCGAACGAATCCTCCGAGATCATCCGCATGTTCAATTCGGCCTTCGACGGCATCACCGGCAACCGCGAGGATTATTATCCCGAGCCGTTGCGCGGCGAGATCGACGCGGTCAACGCGCGGGTCTACGAGACCGTCAACAACGGGGTCTACCGGGCCGGGTTCGCCCGCGGCCAGGCGGCCTACGAGGAGGCGGTGACGGCGCTGTTCGCGACCCTCGACTGGCTCGAGGCGCGCCTCGTCGGCCGGCGCTACCTGATGGGGGACCGGATCACCGAGGCGGACTGGCGGCTCTACACCACGCTGGTCCGGTTCGACCCGGTCTATGTCGGGCATTTCAAGTGCAACATCAGGCGCATCGCCGATTATGCGGCGCTGTCGGGGTATCTGCGCGAGCTCTACCAGTGGCCCGGAGTGGCCGCGACCACGCGGCTCGATCACATCAAGTTCCACTACCACGCCAGCCACCAGAGCCTGAACCCGCGCGGGATCGTGCCGCTGGGGCCGGAGCTCGACCTGAACGCGCCGCATGGGCGCGAGGGCGTGGGGGAGGGGTGAGGTCGTGTGCTCATAGCCCCGAGCGGGGTCGTTGCCGCCCGGGGTCGCCGGGGGCGTGGGTCGCCGAGCGGTAGATCCGGGCCAGCGTCACCGGCGCCACGCCCAGCGCGTAGAGCGCGTGGATGATCCCCCAGTGCAGCACGATGCGCCAGCGGCGCCGGCCGCTGAATCGCCGCGACGAGGTCAGCGCCGGGGGATCGGCGATGCACCGGGTGAGGCCGAAGCGCTCCATCCGCCTGACAAAGTCGAAATCCTCCATCAGGGCGATCGGCCGGATGCCGCCGAGTGCGTGATAGACCTCGCGGCGCACGAAGATGACCGAATCGCCGTAGTAGAAGCCGCGCCGCCGGATCCAGGCGTAGAACCCGGTCAGCCAGCGGGCGAAATCGGTCGGTCCATCGAAAATCACCCGGAAATTGCCGCCGACGACCCCCGGCTCGGCAAGCGCCGTGCGCACGGCGTCGAGGGCGCCGGGCGCCAGCCGGGTATCGGCATGGAGAAAGACGATCGCCTCGCCGGAGGCGATCGCCGCGCCCCGGCGCAGCTGCTGGCCGCGCCCCCTGGCGCCGCAAATCACCCGCGCGCGTTGCCGCGTCGCGATGGCCACGGTCGCATCCGTGCTGCCGCCGTCGCTGACAATCACCTCTGTCTCGCCGGCCTGGAAATCGATGCAGTCGAGTGCGCTGGTGAGCGCTTTCGCCTCGTTCAGGGTCGGTATGACGACGCTGATTTTCACTCGGCGGCCGCGTTCAGGGACCAGTCGTAGCGGGTGCCGGAGAGCTTGCCGATCGCCGCCAGGCGGGCGCGCAGTTCGGGCGCCGCGTAACCTTGCAGGTGGCGCATCACCGACGCCTCGGTGCCGCCGAAATCGGCGATGAACCAGTCGTAGATCTTCGACACCGTGACCTGGCCGTCGCTGATCGAGACGCCGCGCGGGTCGTTGATGTAATCGCTGGCGGCCTCGTTCAGCGCGCGCTCGATGTTCGCGCCCCGATAGGCGCTTGGGCGCAGGTCCGGGCAGCCGACCGAGGCGCAATTGACCGCGTAGTGGATGCGCGGATCGCGCCAGATCGGGCGCAGGATACGATGCTCGATATCGTTCAGCGTCAGCGCCTGTCCCTCGATGGCGATCAGCCGCTTGTCCCAGGGGCCGATGCGGAACAGCCCCGGAGAGATGCCGATATCGCGGATGCTGGCCACCGGGAAGTGATCGAGCACGACCTGCATGGTGAGCGCGTTGTAGAGGTTGATCCAGTAGGCGAGCTGCTCGTCGCGGTTGAAGCGGCTGATCGGCAGCCGCGCCAGAGCGTCGAGATAGCCGGCCAGCGAAGCGCGGTCCGGCAAGGAGAACCCGCGGTAGTCGATCAGGTTCGCGCCTCCGCTTGCCGGCCGGACGTAGCGCGACAGCAGCGCATCCCAGGAGGCGTGATCGATGGTCTGCGACGAGGCCGGATCATGCGCCCGCCAGCGCTCCCAAAGATCGGCATTCGGTGCGAAGAATCGTTCGATGGAGCCGAATCCCGGCAGGAAGACGAGCGCGCCAACCAGGGCCGCCGCTTTGGACCATCGTTTCATCGAGCGCCTCCGTCGGTTCCGGGGCCTGACCCGGCAAACGATGCGGCGCAGAACGCGGGCTTCAAGCCGGAGCCATCCAGGCGATTCGCCACGACCAAGGCGGACAAGCATGTCCGCCCTACCGGCTACCGGCCCCGATCGGCGTGTTCAGGGGGCGCGCTGCGCCTCCCCGGCCTCTCCGCCTTGCGCCCCGGCGAGCTCGGCGATCACCCGCTTCCAGGTCGCCACGTCCTGGGCGCCCTGGAGCACGTAGCGCCCATCGACCACGAAGCAGGGCACGCCGCCGACCCCCATGCGCCGCGCCGCCTGCTCCTCTTCGCTCAGGGTCTTGCGGTCGGCGTCGCCGGCCAGCAGTTCGGCGACCACGGCGCGCTCCATCCCGGCGGCCTCGGCCACCTCGAGCAGGATCGCGTGGTCGGAGATGTCCTCGCCCTGCTCGAAATAGCGCTGGAACAGGTGCTGGACCACCGCCGGCTGGTGGCCGGTGTTGCCGGCCCAGCGGATCAGGCGGTGGGCGTCGAAGGTGTTGGGGGTGCGCTCGATGGCGTCGAAATCGAGCGCGAGCCCGGTCTCGGCGGCGGTGCGGCGCACCTGCGAGTAGACCCGCTCGGCCCCTTCCGGGCCGCCGAACTTGGCCGCCAGGTAGGCTTGCCGGTCCATGCCCTCGGGCGGCATCTCGGGGTTGAGCTGGAAGATCCGCCAGGAGACCTCGAACGGATCGAGCCCGCTCTCGGCGATGGCCCGGTCGAGCCGGGCCTTGCCGATGTAGCACCACGGGCAGATCGGGTCGGAGATGATGTCGAGGGTAACCATGGGCCGAATGTAGTCCGCCGGGGCGCGATGGGAAACCCCGGCGCGGATCGAATTCCGCCTGGGGCCGGTTCGTATGCCGTGTCGGCAAACATGTTCCTCGTTCAGGTTTCCATTCGCCACCAAATAGTTGCCAGGTTCTACCTGAGGTTGTGTTGGGCTTCCATCATCTAGTGCCGAGGGTGCGTTTGTAAAAACACAGGAGAAACCGAAATGAGAACCTTGATTGTTGCAGCAGTCGCTGCCATGGGCATGACCGGCATCGCCATCGCCGGCGAGGCGAAAGGGCCGACCGTGCTGACCGACGCGCAGATGGATCTGGTCGTCGCGGGCGTGGGCTTTAACGATAATGGTGGTCAATGGACGCTGCTAACTGATTTGGGATTTGCTCCTGGCGCCCCGGATAACGGCAACGGTGTTACTGCTGCCGTCATTCGTCCAACTGGAGATGCCCGGCCATAGTAATCAAGAAACTGATTGCTGCGACGATGCGTCGTCGCAGCAAATCTGAAGAGGTTTTCACCACAGCGTTGCCTTTCTCGTCGCGGGCACGCTGATAGCCCAATTCCGGAGATGGGCTGCTCAGCCGTATTGCCACCAGACGATCGGGAGGGACTGAACAAAGAATAGGCGCCCTGTTCTGGTGGCGTGTGCGTGTTGACTTGAGACGGGGGGCAACGTGTCGAGAATAAAGAAACTCGCCGTCGCGATTACGATCCTGGCGCTGGCGGGCGTGCCTGCCCTGGCCGGCACCCTCTCGCTCAAGGAGATCCGCGAGGCGGGCGTGGTGATCCAGCAATGGGATACCAGTTGCGCCGCCGCGGCGCTGGCCACGGTCTTCACCTACGGCTTCGCCGACCCGGTCACCGAGCGCGAGGTGGCGGGTGGGCTCTTGCGCCAGACCGAGCCGCTGAAGGTCCGTCACCGGGGCGGGTTCTCCATGCTCGACATGAAACGCTACGCCGAGGAGCGCGGTTACAAGGCGGTCGGGCTCCGCGATATGTCCTTCGAGGATATCCGCTATTTTCATGCGCCCATCGTCCCGGTCAGGCTCCACGGCTACAATCACTACGTCGTCGTCAAGGGCGTTGCGCCGGATGGCGCGCTCCGCGTCGCCGATCCGGCTTACGGCAACCGCACGTTCAGCCGGGAGAAGTTCGAGGCGGCCTGGATCGACGGCATTGCCTTCGTCATGCTGGAGAATGGGCAATGAAATTCCTTGTCCCACTGGCCTGCGCACTCGCCATCTCGACACCGCTTGCGGCGCAGACGGTCGAGGAGTTGCAGGCCCGACTGGCGGCGCAAAAGCAGATCAACGAGTTGCTCAGAGAACGCATCCGGCTTCTCGAATCCGATGCCGCAAGCCGCGCCGCCGGCGCCGAAACAGCGCCGTTGCGCGCGATCAGACCGGCAGATGCGCCGAGGCGGGCGGTGGATGATCCCGAGGAAGACCGGGCGCTGGAACGCGCGCTGGTGCGCCGGGGCAACGTCGTGCTTGGCCCATATGTCGCCGAGATCGCGCCGAGCCTGTTCTGGTCGCATTCCGGCCGCGATAGCACCGGCTCGACCGACGATCTGATCGGCGCGGCCCTGGATGCGCGGGTCGGGTTGCCCGGCGGCTGGATGGTGGGCGGGCGGGCGCCGTTGCTTTACCGCTCGGTGGACGGCTCCGGCGACAACACCGGTATCGGCGACGTCTCGGTGGCGGTCTGGAAGGAGATCACCGCTCAGGACGGGATGCTGCCCTCCCTGGTGGGGAGCTTGCGCTACACCGCACCGACGGGAGAGGACTTCTCCGATACGCCGGTGCCCCTCGGCTCGGGCTCCCATCGGGTGCGTGGACAGCTCTCGGCGGTGAAATCGATCGATCCGATCGCCTTCTTCGGGAACGTCTCCTACACCCACAACTTCACCCGCAGCTTCGACGGGGTGGAGATCGACCGCAGCGGCATCTTTGGCGTCGGCGCCGGCGCGGCGCTTGCGGTCACGCCGGACATATCGGTCAGCGCGGGTTTGAACTTCGCCTTTGCCGGCGAGACGAAGATTGACGGATCGAAGGTCTCTGGCTCCGGCATCACGGTCGGAGTGGTGGAACTGGGAACGGGCATTGTGCTGAGCAAGGATGTGTTTCTGAACTTCACGGGCGCCTTCGGCATCACCGACGACAGCCCGGACGTCACCCTGGGCGTGTCGCTGCCGGTGCGGTTCTGAGGCCGTTGCGGGGGCAGGATCGCGACGCCGGCGTCAGGTCCCGTCGGGCCAGAGGAACCGCGCCGCCGGGACCGCCAGCGCGGCGCCGGCCAGTTGGGCGGCGATGAAGGCCGGGGCGTCGGCCGGGGCGATGCCGCTGAAGGTGTCGGTCAGCATCCGGGCGACGGTCACCGCCGGGTTGGCGAACCCGGTCGAGGCGGTGAACCACAGCGCCGCCATGATGTAGAGCCCGACCAGCGCCGGCACCGCTTGGGGCCGTGCCTTCAGCCCGGCCAGGATGGTGAACACCAGCCCGAAGGTGGCGACCGCCTCGGCCGACCACTGGCCGAGCCCGGTGCGGGCCTTGGCGGAGCTTTGCAGGATGCTGATGTCGAACATCAGGTGGGCGATCCAGACCCCTATGATTCCAGCAATAACTTGCGTCACTATATAGAGGGAAAAGTCCCGCCGCCCGAGCTCGCCGCGGAGCGCGAAGGCGAGCGACACCGCCGGGTTGAAATGCGCCCCGGAGATCGGGCCGAGCAGGGTGATCATCACGAACAGGATCGCCCCGATGGCCAGCGAATGGGGCAGCAGGGTCGCGCCCGCCCGGCCGCCCGCCTGATCGGCAAAGAGGCTCTCGCCCATGATGCCGGAGCCGGCGATGGTGGCCAGCAGGAAGGCGGTGCCGAGGAATTCGGCGCCCAGACGCCGGGTCAGGTTGCTCTGCATGGGGTGTGGCCTGTTTTGCGTTACCAACAAGGGGGTGGTGCCCGCAAACCGGGGCGGATGTCAAACGCCGCGCCCTGGTTCGCGGAGTTGCGCAAACCGCGCCGTCGCAGACCCCCACCCTGACCCTCCCCCTTGCAGGGTGAGGGGACGCCGGTTGAACCCTCGGGCCCTGCGTCCCCCTCCCCGGGAAGGGGAGGGGACAGGGGAGGGGTCGGCGACGGTGGGGTTTGGCGCTACGCCTCGCCGATGCGGTGCAGCCGGGCTTGCAGGCTATCGCCGTCGAGGGTCTCGAAGGGCAGCGCCAGGAAGGCGTTGATGCGAACCGAGAGGCGGTGATAGGCGATCTCGAAAGCGGCGCCGATCTGGTCCCGCGGCGCCCCGGCGGGATCGTCGATGCCCCAGTGGCAGCGCAACGGCGCGCCTGGCCAGACCGGGCAGAGCTCGCCCGCGGCGGCGGCGCAGACGGTGACCACCAGGTCCATTTCCGGCGCGCCGGGGGCGGCGAACTCGTGCCAGCTCTTCGAGCGGTAGCCGCGCACCGGCAGGCCCTTGGCCGTCAGCAGGCGCAGGGCCGCCGGGTGGACCAGCCCGGTCGGGTTCGAGCCCGCCGACCAGGCCTTCACCCACTCGCCCCCGTCGCGGTTGAAGATCGCCTCGGCCAGGATCGAGCGGGCCGAGTTGCCGGTGCAGAGAACCAGGATGTTGAACATGCGTCGTCCCTTGCCGGAGCCGGTATCGCGGCTCCGCTATAGCACCGCGATCGCCGCTCTCAAAGCGCCCTCCAGCCGCCGTCGGCCGGGATCGTGGCGCCGGCGTCCTCGGCGATTCGCCGGGCCGGCGCGTGGCCCTCGGGCGAATCGGTGAAGGCGTTCGGAATCAGCTCGGCGCCGGACCCCGCCAGCACCTCGGCAAGGCCCGGGCCGATGCCGGGCCCCCGACCCGATCCGCGCCCTTGCCTTCCAGTGACAGCTCTCGGCCTCTTTCATTTGTTGGCGATCTGGGCTCCACTGCCCACCATGGATAAAACGGGTGCCGCCAGACCAGCGGTGCCACGCAAAATGACGAGAGGCGAGCCTTTGCGATGATGGGAACAGAAACAAAAAAGGCGCCTCCCGAAGGAGGCGCTTTAGTTGTTGAGGCAGGTTTCATACAGGCAAGAAACCTATCGAGCAGTGGGGCCATGATACGAAATCGGCGGCGAGGCGGCAAGTCCCTTTTAACTCACTGGCGGACAAGCCGGATTTCCGGGGTGCGTTGGTTTCGAATCGCAATTTTTCTGGCTGCCCTTGGCGGGGGCGGATTGGCCGCCCCGAGCCAGGCCGGGCCGGCCCACGGCATCGCCATGCACGGGGCGCCGGCGCTGGCGCCGGGGTTCAGCCATCTGCCCTATGCCGACCCCGCGGCGGTGCGGGGCGGGAAGGTGGTGTTCGGCGAGACCGGCGGCTTCGACAGCCTGAATCCCTACATCCTGACAGGCCGGGCGCCGTGGGGGGTGCGGGCGCACACCATCGAGACACTGATGGTGCGCAGCTACGACGAGCCGTTCACCCTCTACGGCCTGCTGGCCGAATCGGTGGAGACCCCGGAGGACCGCTCCTGGGTGGAATTCACGTTGCGGCGGCAAGCCCGATTCGCCGATGGCAGCCCGGTGACGGTGGCCGACGTGATCTGGTCGCTGGAGACCGTCGGAACGCAGGGGAGCTGGACCTACACCAAGATCTGGACAGCGGTCAGCGGGGTCGAGCAGACCGGGCCGCTGAGCCTGCGGATCAGCTTCTCCGAGCCCAACCGCGAGCTCGCCCTGATCATGGGACTGCGCCCGGTGTTGAAGAAATCGGAGTGGGAGGGGCGCGAGTTCAAGCGCTCGACGCTGGAGCCGATCACCGGGTCTGGGCCCTACGTCGTGGACCGGGTCGAGGCCCCGCATTTCATCGTCTTCCGGCGCAATCCGGACTATTGGGGGCGCGATCTGGGGGTTAACCGGGGGCGCAATAATTTTGACGAGATCAAATACGAATACTTCCGCGATTCCGAGGCTTTATGGTCGTCTGTTAAGACAGGAACGGTGTCGATCTTCAACGATTCCGACGCCGCGCGCTGGGCCGATCGCTACGATTTTCCGGCCTTCCTCGACGGGCGTCTGCTGCGCGGCGAGATTGCCCATGGCCGGCCGACCGGGATGTATGGATTCGTCTTCAACACAAGGCGCGCGATGTTCGCCGACCGCCGGGTGCGCGAGGCGCTGGCGCTGAGCTTCGACTGGGAGTGGGTCAACCAGCGGCTGTTCCGGGGCCAGTACAAGCGCATCGAGAGCTACTTCGCCAACTCGCCCCTCGGCTTCTCCGGCCCGGCGGCGGGGCGCGAGGCGGAACTGCTGGCGCCGTTCGCGAAAACGCTGCCCGAGGGCACCCTGGAGGCGGGCTGGCGGCCGCCGGCCAGCGACGGTTCCGGGCGCGACCGCAAGAACCTGCGCGCGGCGGCGCGGCTGCTGGAGGCGGCGGGCTGGAAGATCGACGGGCGGCTCAGGGTGAACCCGGCCGGCGAGACCCTGAGCTTCGAGGTGCTGGTCGCCAGCACCGCCGACGCGACCCTGGCGGAGTTGTGGCGCAAGTCGCTGGAGCGGCTCGGTGTCGAACTCCGGGTGCGCCGGGTCGACAACGCGCAATTCGGCGCCAGGCGGCGGAACTACGACTACGACATGACCGTCAACCGCTGGTTCCTGTCGCTGAGCCCGGGCGTTGAGCAGCAGAAGTATTTCGGCGCCGATGGACGCACCGAACCGGGCACGCGAAATTACATGGGGGTCGTCGATCCTGCCGTCGATGCGATGATCGCGGCACTGCTGGCGGCGGCGAATCGGCCCGATTTCGAATCAGCGGTACGGGCGCTGGACCGGACCCTCAGCGCCGGAATATATGTGATTCCCTTCGGCTATCTGCCGGCCGACCGGATCGCCTGGCAGAAGGGCTATGCCAGGCCGGAGCGCGACGCGCTCTACGGCTGGCGCCCGGAGGTGTGGTGGAAGGCGGCGGAGTAGGGGGCGGCGGTGGGGCGAGTGCGGAGTGCCGTACGGCCCCCCTCCCTGACCCCCGAGGGGGGAGGGGATGGCTAGCGGGCAGGGTGGTTTTTACTGGATGCAGCCGGCGCGGGCGGCGCGGGCCGAACAGGTGATCGAGCCAGTCCCGGTCGTCGGGGCCGGTCATGGTTTGCCTCACAGGGCGCCAGTCTGCCCCAGGATCAGCGTTGCCGCGATCGACCACATCACCAGGGCGATGACCACGTCGAGCACCGCCCAGGCGCGGGGCCGGGCGAACACCGGGGCGAGCAGGCGGGCGCCATAGCCGAGGCCGAAGAAGAAGACGAAGCTGGCGAGCGTGGCGCCGATGCCATAGGCGAGCTTGCTATACCAGCCCGGGAAGCCGGTCGAGACGGCGCCGATCAGGCCCACCGTGTCGAGATAGACATGGGGGTTCAGCCAGGCCAGCGCCAGGCAGGTCAGGAGCGCCTTGCGCAGCGATCCGGTGCCCCGGTTCGCCGCCCGCAGCGCGCCGGGGTCGAAGGCGCGGCGCAGGCTGAGCGCGCCGTAGACGGCGAGGAACGCCGCCCCGCCCCAGGTCAGGGCCGCGAACGCCCACGGCACGACGGCAACGATGGTGCCGGTGCCGGCGACGCCGACGGCGATCAGGACCGCGTCGGACAGGGCGCAGGTCAGGCAGACCCAGAACAGATGCGCCCGCAGCAACCCCTGGCGCAGCACGAAAGCGTTCTGCGCTCCGATGACGAGGATCAGCGAGAAACCGGTGCCGAAACCTGTGAGTGCGGCGATGAGCATATCAAAAATCAATCTGGTCGGGGTCCGGGGCTGCGCCCATCAAACCTTCGAGTTTCCGTTGCGTGCCCCGGCGGCACGGGCGATGGCGCGTTTTCGGGCCTCGGTGTTGCGCGCGGCGGCCTCGCGCTCGGCCTTGGTGGGGGGCACCACGAGGCCGGCCGAGATCACCAGCTTGGCGGCCTCCTCGATGGTCATGTCGAGCAGGATCACGTCTTTCTTGGGGACGAACAGCAGGAAGCCGGAGGTCGGGTTCGGCGTTGTCGGCAGAAACACGCTGACCATCTCTTCGCCGCCGCGCTTCTCGACGATCTCGCCCCTGGTGTCGGTGGCGATGAAGGCGATGGCCCAGATGCCGCGGCGGGGATACTCGATCAGGCAGGCCTGGCGGAACGAGCTTTGGGTCTGGCTCAGCACGGTCTCGGCGATCTGCTTCACCGCCTTGTAGATGGTCCGCACCACCGGCATGCGCGAGACGATGCTCTCGCCCAGCCGGATCAGTTGGCGGCCGAACACCCGCTTGGCGAAATAGCCCACCATGGTGGTGAAGATCAGGAAGATCACCAGGCCGAAGCCGGGGATGTCGGCGTCGATATAGGTGCGCGGGTTGTAGAAGGCGGGCACCAGCGGCACCACCTGCTCATCGACGAAGGTGATGAAGGCCCAGGTCAGCCAGAGGGTCAGGACGATCGGGGCGACGACCACCAGGCCGGTCAGGAAATTCGCCCGCGCCGCGTGCCAGAAGCCCGGCCCGCGGAGATCGCGCGGCTTGTCGTCACTGCCGTCCTTGCCTTTGGCCGCCATGATTCTCCCCGCTGCCGGGCGCTCGCCGGCCTGAAACCCACCGGGGGAACTTAATAGCCGCGCGCGCGGTCTACAACATGCAAGAACGGCTCGCCCCGCCGGTGCCGGGCGATCTGGGCGATGATTGCCTGGCTGGCGGTCTCGGGCCGGGTGACGCTGGCGATATGCGGGGTGACGGTGACCCTCGGGTGGCTCCAGTAGGGGTCGTCGGGGGGCAGCGGCTCGACATCGGTGACATCCATGGTGGCGTGGCGCAGCCGCCCGGCGCCCAACGCCTCCAGCAGCGCCCGGTGATCGACGAGCTGGCCGCGGGCGGCGTTGACCAGGCAGGCGCCGCGCGGCATCCGGGCGATGCGCCTGGCGTTGAGGATGCGGCTGGTCGCGTCGGTCCAGGGCAGCAGGAGGACCAGGATCTCGGCCGCGGCGATGGTCTCGTCCAGCGTCTCCGGGCCCGAGCGGCACTCGACGCCAGGGATATCCTTGGGCCTGCGCGACCAGCCGATGACGTTGAACCCGTGGCTGGCGAGGCGCGCCGCGCAGGCGCCGCCGAGCGCCCCCAGACCGAGGATGCCAACGGTGCGGTCGCGGGCCAGCGGCGGGTAGTCGACCTCCCATTCGGCGATCGGCGCACTGTCGATGTAGCGGTCGATATCGAGGTGATGGCGCAGCACGTGGCCAGTCACGTAGTCGATCATGCCCAGGGTCAGCCCGTCCTCGACCATGCGCACCAGCGGCACGTCGCGGGGCGGATCGAGCCCGAGCGCGGCCTCGACCCCGGCCCAGAGATTGAGGATGCCGCCCAGCCGGGTGTAGGGCGTGAAATCCGTCACCGGGCCGTCCGGCGCCAGGATGATGTAGTCGACGCAAGCGGGATCGGCATCGGCCGGGTCCAGCCGCAGGTCGATCTCGATCCCGGCGGCGGCGGCGGCGGCGGGCAGATGCTCGCCATATGCCGCGCGCTTTTCGGGGTTGCCGGCAAACAGGACGACCGGGGCCATGGCGCTCTCTCCTCTATCCGTCTTTGTTTCCAGGCAATTTCCGAGTCGCCAAATGAAGTCATTTGGCTCGAAATTGCTCTATCGCCGGTGGACATGCGCGGACTGGATCAGACCGAAGGCCAGCAGCAGGACCAGCATCGCCGAGCCGCCGTAGCTGACCAGCGGCAGCGGCACCCCGACCACCGGTATCAGACCCATCACCATCGCCATGTTGACGGCGAAGAACAGGAAGAAGGTGGCGGTCAGCCCGCCGGTCAGCAAGGCCCCGAAGCGGTCCCGGTTGCCGGCCATCGAGGCAAAACAGAACACCAGCACCAGCAGATACAACCCCAGCAGCGAGACCGATCCGGCAAAACCGAACTCCTCCGCCAGCGTGGTGAAGATGAAGTCGGTGTGCTTCTCGGGCAGGAAGTTGAGCCGGGTCTGGGTGCCCTGCATGAAGCCGCGCCCGTCGAGGCCGCCCGAGCCCATGGCGATTTTCGACTGGGTGATGTGGTAGCCCGCGCCGAGCGGATCGGCGCCTGGGTCCAGGAAGGTATCGATGCGGCGGTACTGGTAGTCCTTGAGCACCTGCCACTCGGTGCCGCGCGAGGCCATCACGGCGTAGAGCGCCCCCGCCGCCAGCCCGATGGCGGTGGCGAAATACCACCAGCTCACCCCGGCCAGGAACAGCACCATGGCGCCGCCCAGCCCCAGCAGCAGGGCGGTGCCGAGGTCGGGCTGCTTGAGCACCAGCAGCATCGGCGCGGCGATCAGCAAGAGCGGTGGCAACAGCCAGAGCGGGTGCGAGACCCGGTCCCGGCCGAGCCAGGCGTAGTAACGCGCCAGCGCCATCACCAGGGCGATCTTCATCAGTTCCGAGGGCTGGAGTTGCAGCGGCCCGAGCTGGATCCAGCGCTGCGCGCCCATGCTGCGGATGCCGGCGAACTCGACCGCGACCAGCAGCCCGAACGCACCGAGATAGGCCAATGGCGAGACGAAGCGGAAAAACCTGATGTCGATCATGCCGATGATCAGCATCAGCGCCACGCCGACCGCGAACCGGCTCATCTGGCGCCCGGCCCAGGGCTCCAGCGAGCCGCCGGCGACCGAGTAGAGCATCACGAACCCGATCGAGGCGATGGCGCCGACCAGCAGGATCAAGGCCCAGTTCAGGCGCAGCACCTTGCGCAGCAGGCCGAGGCGGTTCGGCATCATTTCAGCCGCGGGGTATGGCATATCCACCCTCCGCCGGTCTCCGGTGTTCCAGGAAAGCGGGCATCGTCACCGCCCTCTCCCCCGACCCCTCTCCCACAGGGAGAGGGGGGCGCAAATGGCGCCACCGGCGCCTCTCCCCCTCCCTGCGGGAGGGGGCCGGGGGGAGGGCTGTGACGATGCTATTATGGGGCCAATTCGGGCGGGTGCGGCGGCCAGACTCATGTGCGGATCCTCGGTTCGGCCGGCTCGGGGCGAGGTTGGGGCGGGGCGCGCTCGCGCTCGGGCCGCTGGCCGGGGGGATAGGCCTCGAGCGGCACTTCTTCCCCGTAGAGTGCGCGCATCATCACGTCGCGGGCGATCGGGGCGGCGACCTTCGAGCCGCCGCCGCCGTGCTCGACCACCACCGCGACGGCGTATTTCGGCTTGTCGAAGGGCGCAAAGCAGAGGAACAGCGCGTGGTCGCGGCGCTTCCACGGCAGGTCGGCGTTCTTGATCACCCCGGCGGCGCGCTCGGCGGCGGTGATGTTGCGCACCTGGCTGGTGCCGGTCTTGCCCGCCATCGCCATTGCCTGGTCGGCGATGCGCGAGCGCCGCGCGGTGCCGCGCCGCCCATTGACGACGTCGAACATGCCGCCGCGCACCAGCGCCAGGTGCTCCGGGCGCAAGCCCAGATCGGCCGGTTCGGCGAGGGTCACCGGAGTGCCGCCACGGGCGCGGATCAGGCGCGGCCGCACGGCCCGGCCCGAGGCCAGACGCGCCGCCATCACCGCTTGTTGCAGCGGCGTGGTCAGCACGAAACCCTGGCCGATGCCGGCGTTCAGCGTGTCGCCGACCCGCCAGGCGTCGTCGTGCATCCGGAGTTTCCAGGCCTTGTCCGGGATCAGCCCGCCCTTGATCGCCGGGATCGGCAGTTCGGCGGCGGCGCCGAGGCCGAAGCGGCGCGCCATCGCGGCGATGCGCTCGATGCCGGCCCGCCTGGCCATCTCGTAGTAGAACACATCGCAGGACTGCTCGATCGCCTGGCGCAGCTTGAGATGGCCGTGCCCGCCCCGGCGCCAGCAGTGGAAGCGGCGCCGCCCGAGCTTTATCCAGCCCTTGCAGAACACCCGCTCCTCGGGAGACACCACCCCGGCCTCCAGCGCCGCCAGCGCCACCATCATCTTGAAGGTGGAACCGGGCGGATACAGGCCGCTGGCCCACTTGTTGGCGAGCGGCCGGTATTCGTTGTTCAGCAGCCGTTGCCAGTCCGTGGTCGAGATGCCGCGCACGAACAGGTTGGGGTCGTAGGTCGGGTTCGAGATCAGCGCCAGCAGGTCGCCATTGTTGACGTCGATGACGACCACCGCGGCGGCCTCGTCGGCCAGCCGCTCGCGGGCATAGGCCTGGAGGCCGAGATCGAGGGTCAGGTGCAGGTCGGTGCCGGGAACGCCGTCGATGCGGTCGAGCTCGCGGATCACCCGGCCGACCGCGTTGACCTCGATGCGCCTGGTGCCGGCCGTGCCGCGCAACTCGTGCTCGATGGCGCGCTCGATGCCGGTCTTGCCGATCTGGAAATCCGGCAGTTGCAGCACCGGGTCGGCGATCTCCTGGGCCTTCAACTCGCGCTCCGTGACGCGGCCGACATAGCCGACGACATGGGCGGTAAGCTCGCCGTTGGCGTAGTGCCGCGACAGCCCGACCTCGGGCTGGACCCCGGCCAGCGCGGGCAGGTTGGCGTTGACCGCGGCAAAATCGCGCCAGTCGAGGTAATCGGCCACCGCCACCGGCACGAAGGCGCTTTTCTTGCGCATCTCCCTGAGCACCCGGCGGCGCCGGCGCGGCGGGATGTCGATGATCAGGCCGAGCCGGTCGAGCATCGCCTCGACATCGCCGGCCCGTTCGCGGATCATCACCACCCGGTAGTTCTGGCGATTGACCGCCAGCGGCGCCCCGGAGCGGTCGAAGATCTCGGCCCGCACCGGCGGGATCAGGTGCAGGTTGATGCGGTTTTCCTCGGCCAGCAGGCGGTAGCGCTCGGCTTCGACGATCTGCAGGCGGCGCATGTGGTAGGCCAGCACCGCGCCGACCGCCAGTTGCCCGCCGAGCGCGATCAGGCCGCGCCGGGTCAGCGGCCGGTGCTCGGCGCCTTGCTCCTCCTGGCGCCGCTTGAGGGCGTCGCGGCGGGCCTTTCGGTCGCGGTTCATGGCCGATCCCTCATGCCGGTTCGCCCTTGCGCCAGCCGATCCGGAACAGCCAGCGCAGGACCAGGGCGAGCACCGGGTAGAGCGCCATCGTCGCCAGCCACTGATAGGCGAGGTCGGTCAGGTAGGGCGGGTGGGCCAGCAGCAGCAGCACGATCAGCCACTGGGCCATGATCACCAGGGCGAGCACGGCGGCGAGCAGCAGCCATTCGGTGACGAAGCCGCGCCGCGACAGGCCGGGACCCAGCGCCTTGAGGAACTCGGCGGCGAAGACCAGGGTCAGCACCCCGGCCCCGACCGGGGCGTCGGTCATCAGGTCGCGGGTCAGGCCGAGGGCGAAGACGGCGATCAGCACCGCCGCCTCGGGCCGGCGGATCGACCAGTAGGCGACGACGCAGAACAGGATGTCGGGCGACGGGTAGGCATCCGCCGAGAGCCCCAGCGGTGCGGCCTCGACGGAGATCGCGGCCAGACCCAGCACCCCCATCAGGGCGATGCGGAGCAGGCGCGGCGGCGAGAACCAGAGGGCGTGGTCCATGGTTCAGTTTCCTCCCCCCGACAGGGCCGGGGCGAGCGGGGCGGCCGGTGGCGTTTGCTGATCCGCGCCTAGCGGGCGCGGCGGGCCCGAAAGGATCAGCCCGCCGGATTTTTCGATGCGGGTATCGGGGGCGTAGCGCAGCAGGCGGACGAATTCGAGCCGGGCGTAGTCGGCGCCGAGAGCGACGCGCCAGGTGCCGTCGGGCATGGCGACCAGGCGGCCGACGGCCAGGTCGGGCGGGAACACGCCGCCGTCGCCGGAGGTGCGCACCGCGT
>JACZTQ010000285.1 GCA_022573605.1 Pseudomonadota bacterium
TGGCGGTGACGGTGACCGCCGCGGCGGTATCGCTGCTGACCGATCCGGCCGGCATCATCTGGCATCCGGCCGGCAACGCGACGCCGCCCGATGTGATTCCCGATTTCATCCAGTCGCTGGCCGATGGACTGGCGCCGTTGCCGTTGTGGCTGCGCTGGCTGCTGGTGCCGCCGGTGCACGGGCGCAATCCGGGCGCGGCGTCGCGCGGTCTGCTGGCGTTGCTGGGGATGGAACTGGAAATGGCGCCCAACGATTTCTCGCTGGAGAAGACCGTGGGCGACCTGTTCCAGATCGCCGCCTTGCATGTGCGCACCGGCAAGGCGCCGGCGGACGGCTCGCAGGTCGGCACCAAGGACAAGACCTGGTATCATGTCGTGCATCACAAGCACGGCGTCGTCACCGGTACGCCGATCTTCCGGTTGACTCCGGTTTCGGACTATAGTGGCGACTAGGTGGGTGTGGCGACGTTCGGGAGCGAGAGGGGCGTCGCCGTTCAGCCGATATCGGGTTCAATCCGGCTTGCGCGGCGCGTTCGCCGGCGCGGGTGAGTCTGTTCAGGAGGGGGTATGATGGCAACACCAAGGGAGAGGGCGGGCCGGCAGCCGGTCTACGGCGCCGCGGTTCCGCTGGCCAAGCCGGTCAGGCTGGATCGCAAAAAGGTGCACGAGGTGCTGCGCGCCCTGGTCGCCGAGGCCGGGGCCCGGGTGCGGATGATCGACGACGGGCCGGGCAAGGGCGGCATCCTGTCCGGGTTGCGCTCCAAGTCGTCCGAGATCATCTGCGAGATCGCCGGGGTGCGGCTGATGATCCGCGCCGCGTCGCGGCCGCTGTGCAGCGCCTCGACGATGCATTCCTTCATCAACCCCTCGATCTGGCGCGGCGCGCTGGGCGGCATGACCGGCCACCGGGCGCATCTGCTGATCGCCGAGGCCGAGAGCGATGGCGTCAGCGCCAACAGCCGCGACGGAATGTTCGACCGCGCCACCGCGGTCACCCTGGCCACCGCGGCGATCGCCAACCTGGCCGAGGCCGAGGGGGTGATCTGGCTGCCGGCGCGCAATGCCGTGCCGATGGGCACTTTCGGCTCCGAGATGGAGCGGTTCATCGACGGCCAGGCGCCGTTGCAGTTCTGGTTGCGCTGGCAGGTGCTGGCGCCGCCGGTGCAGGCCGAGTATGAACTCGGCGAGTTGAGCGGCGAGGCGCTGCATCCCGGCGTGGCGACCGTGGGGCTGACCGCCTTCATCGGCGCCGAGATCATCGCGCCGCCCTCGAACTGCGAGCGCGACGTGATGCTGGACCATGTCTTCGCCCTGGCCAGCGCGGTGATCGACGAGAACGCGGTGCTGAAGGACGGCGCCGTCTATGGCAAGGCCGGGGGCATCCTGGTGCGCCTGAACAAGCGCAAGTCCGGGCCCTACTCCGAGCGGCCCTATTGGGAGCTGCTGCCGCGCCCGGCGCCGGCGGCGAAGGCGGAGGCGGAGGCGGAGGCGCGCCCGCTGTTCAATACCGGCGAGGGCACGGCGGACGGCTCGGGCGATGACTCGGGCGCCCGGCCGGAGTCGCCCTTGCGGCTGGTGGTTCCCGGAAGCTGAGTGCGTCGAGCGGCCGAAGGCGGACAAGCATGTCCGCCCGACCGGGGCCGCTTCCGGCCGCCGGCGGATTTTCTTGCCCCGCGCGTCCAGCCGTGATCATCCGGCCGGGCGTTGCGCAACCTGGTCACGGGGTAACTCGGCGGCATCGTTGCAGCCTCCCCCCCGACCCCCCTCCCAGAGGGAGTGGGGGGCGCTGCCCCGCCGCTGCTCCCGGAGACCGGAGGTAGGCGCCGCCCCGCCGATTTCGCCCCCCACTCCCTCTGGGAGGGGGGCCGGGGGGGGAGGCTGCGGCGGCGCCGATAGGCTTTGGCGGCGGGGGCAGGAGGGACGCTTCCGGACAATCCGGGTCCTGCCGGGCCGCCGGGTCGAGGCGATGCTTGCGCCAAATCAAGGCTGCGGGCATCGTGGTCTGTGAAAATCTGGGGCCGGTAAGGCTTTGCAGGGAGCACGGGCATGAGCGAGGCTCTGATCGCAGGCGGCGGGATCGCCGGGATGGCGGCGGCGCTGGCGCTGGCGCGCGAAGGCTGGCGGGTGACGGTGTGCGAGGAGGCCCCGGCCCCGGCCGGGCTCGGCGCCGGGTTGCAGATGAGCCCGAACGCCACCCGGGTGCTGCGCTGGCTGGGCGTGCTCGACGCCGTGGCGGCGGTTGCCTTCCGGCCCCGCGCGGCGGTCATGCGCGACGGGCGGACCGGCGCCCGGATCTATCGCGCCGCCCTGGGCGAGGCCGCCGAGAGGCGCTGGGGCGCGCCCTATCTGCATGTCCACCGGGCCGACCTGCTGGCGGCGCTGAGCGCCGCGGCGGGCGCGGCCGGGGCCGATATCCGGGGCGGCGCGCGGGTCGAGGGCTATCTGCTGCGCCCCGAGGGGCCGACCCTGAAGCTGGCCGGGGGCGAGACCCTGAGCGGTGACCTGGTGATCGGCGCCGACGGCATCCGCTCGGCCTTGCGGGCCCGACTCAACGGCCCGGAAGCGCCCGATTTCACCGGCATGGTCGCCTGGCGCGGCACCGTCCCGGCGGCAAGGCTGCCCGACGGGCTGGTGGCGCCCGACGCCACCGTCTGGGCCGGGCCGGGGCGTCACCTGGTGAGCTATTACCTGCGCGGCGGGTCGCTGGTGAACTTCGTCGCCGTCGAGGAGCGCGGCGCCTGGACCGCCGAGGGCTGGTCGGCGCCGGGCGATCCGGACGCGCTGCGCCGCGGCTTCGCCGGCTGGCACGCGGCCGTGACCGGGTTGCTCGACCATGTCGAGGAGACTTTCCTGTGGGGGCTGTTCGGGCGGCCGGAGCAGGTCCGCTGGGTCGACGGGCCGGTGGTGCTGATCGGCGACGCGGCGCACCCGATGCTGCCGTTCATGGCCCAGGGCGCGGCGATGGCGCTGGAGGACGTCGCCGTGCTGGTGGCCGAGGTGCAAGCCGGCGGCGATCTGCCGGAGGCCTTGCTGGCGCACGAGGAGCGGCGCTGGCCGAGGGTCGCGCGGGTGCAGCGGATAAGCCTTGCCAACGGCCGGTTTTTCCATCGACGATCCGGACTTGCCCGGCTCGGGCGCCGGGGGCTGGTCTCGGCCGTGTCGCGCCTCGCCCCCGGCCTCGCGGCCGGGCGGCTCGACTGGCTCTACGGCCATGACGCGACGGAGGGACTTGGATGACCGCTTGGGCGGAGGGCATGAAGACGACGCCGTTCTGGCACCAGGCGGCGCCGCCGGAGCAGCCCGGCGGGGCGGAGGCTCCGGCCGCGGCCGAGGTGGTCATCGTCGGGGCCGGCTACACCGGGCTGTCGTGCGCCCTGGCGCTGGCCGAGGCGGGCCGCGAGGCGGTGGTGCTGGAGGCCGGGCCGCCGGGGGCCGGAGCCTCGACCCGCAACGGCGGCATGATCGGCTGGGGTCACCGGGCCACCGTCGCCAGCTACGCCAGGCGCTATGGCGAGGAGACGGCGACGGCGATGCTGCGCGAGGCGCCGATCGCGCTGGAGTTCACCCGCGGCCTGATCGGGCGATTGCCGGGCGAGACCATGTACCGCCAGACCGGGCGCTTCCTGGGCGCCGGCTCGCCCCGGCATTTCGAGCGGCTGGCGGGTTGGGCGCGGAGCGAGGCGCCGAAGCTGGGGATCGAGGCCCAGATCGTGCCGAAATCCGAGCAGGGGGCGCATATCGCCACCGATCTCTATCACGGCGGGCTCTATCTGCCCCAGCACGGCGGGCTGCATCCGGCGCTGTTCCACAAGGCGCTGCTGGCGGGGGCGCGGGAGGCCGGGGCAAGGGTCGTCGGCTTCTGCCCGGTGCGGGAGGTCTCCGGCGCGCCGGGGGACTGGCTGATCCGGCATGGCCGGGGCACCACCAGGGCGCGCGAGATCGTCTATGCCGGCAACGGCTATACCGGCGGCGGCAAGGGGCCGTTCGGGCCGCTGGCGCGCCGCCTGATGCCGATCCCCTCGACCATCATCGCCACCGAAAAGCTCGGCGCGAATCGTATCTCCAGCCTGTTCC
>JACZTQ010000286.1 GCA_022573605.1 Pseudomonadota bacterium
TTCGAGCCGGTCCAGCGCCCCCTCGGCCTCGAACACCTGGGCCAGGCAGGCGAGCGAATTCGGCGCCGTGAAGCAGCCGGCGCAGCCGCAGGCGGCCTCTTTCAACGGGTCCGTGTGGGGGGCCGAATCGGTGCCGCTGAAGAAGCGCAGATCGCCCGACGTGGCGGCCTCGACCAGCGCCAGCCGGTGGCGCTCGCGCTTGGCCACCGGCAGGCAGTAATAGTGCGGCCGGATGCCGCCGGCCAGGATGTGGTTGCGGTTGAGGATCAGGTGGTGGGTGGTCAGGGTCGCGCCAAGGCCGGTCTCGGCGCTGCGCACATAAGCCACCCCGTCGCTGGTGGTGACGTGCTCCAGCACCACCTTTAGCCCCGGGGTGCGGCGGCGAAGAGGATCGAGCACGCGCTCGATGAACACCGCCTCGCGGTCGAAGATATCGACGCCTGGGTCGGCAACCTCGCCGTGGACGCAAAGCGGCAGGCCGATCTCGGCCATGCGCTCCAGCACCCCCGCGATCCGGTCGAAGTCGCGCACCCCCGAGGCCGAGTTGGTGGTGGCCCCGGCCGGGTAGAGCTTGACCGCCGTCACCAGCCCGGAGGCGGCGGCGGCGGCGACGTCGCCCGGGTCGGTCGCCTCGGTCAGGTAGAGGGTCATCAGGGGTTCGAACGCCGCGCCCGGCGCCAGGGCGGCGAGAATGCGCTCGCGATAGGCCGCCGCGTCGGCCCCGGTGACCACCGGGGGGATCAGGTTCGGCATGATGATGGCGCGGGCGATGTGGGCCGCGCTGTGGCCGACCACCCCCGCCAGCATCGCCCCGTCGCGCAGGTGCAGGTGCCAGTCGTCGGGGCGGCGGATGGTCAGCCGATCCGTCATGCGGCGAGCCGGAAGTCGAATTCGCCGGCCAATACCTCGGCCAGCGCCCGGCCTTCCTCGACACTGGCGGCAAGCAGCGGCGGACGGGTATTGGCCCAGCGGCGGTCACCCGAGGCCAGCGCCATCATCCGCTTCATCACCGGGATCGGGGCGTAGCCCTGCACCGTCAGGCGGAACTTCCTGACCGTCTCGTGGCGCGCCGCCGCCGCCGTCCGGTCGCCGGAGTCGAACAGCCGGATCACCTCGGCGATGCCGGCGGCGTTGATGTTGGCGGTGGCCGAGATCGAACCCATGGCGCCAAGCTCCAGCGCCGCCATCAGCGGCAGTTCCGAGCCCGGATAGACCACCAGCCCGTCGATGGCGAGCAGTGCGGCGGTGTTCTCCCAGTCGCCGGAACTGTCTTTTATGCCGACAATGGTGTTGGGGAAGTCCGCGTGCAGCCGGCGCACCAGCGCCACCGGCAGGCCGACGCCGGCGACCTGGGGGATGTGGTAGAGGTAGATCCTCAACCGCGCATCGCCGACCCCGTCGATCAGGCGGCGGTAATAGTCATAGAGCCCGTCGTCGGGCACGTCCTTGTAATAGAACGGCGGCAGCACCAGCACGCCGGCGCAGCCGAGCCCGACCGCGTGGCGGGTCAGCCGGAGGGTGTCGGGCAGACTGGTCAGCCCGGTGCCGGGGATCAGCTTCGACGGCGCGATGCCGGCGGCGGCCAGGGCCTCCAGCATCTCCATGCGCTCCTCGATGCCGACCGATTGCGCCTCGCTGGTGGTGCCGAACGGGGCCAGCCCGACGCAGCCGTCGGCGAGGCAGCGTCTGGCGTGGGCGAGGTAGAGGTCCTCGGCGATGGTGAGGTCGTCGTTGAACGGGGTCAGGGTCGGGGCGATCACCCCGCGCAGCGGCTGGAATGCGGTCATCGGCGGAGTTTCTCCCTGGTGCATCGGTTCGGGGGCGGAGGATAGACCGAACCGGGCAAAACAAAAAAGGCCCGCGTTTATCGCCTGGCCCTTCGCGACCCGGCAATTCGCCGCAACAGCCCGCCGCCGCCGTGCAGCAGCGCCAGCGCCAGCAGCGCCGCCAGCGAGAGGGCGTAGCCGGCCCACTCGGCGGCCAGGACCGGCAACTCGAGCCGGTAGCGCCCCTTGCCCGCCGGCAGTTCGGCGCTGATCAGCGGGAACGACCCGGCCGGGGTGGGGGCAAGCGCGACAGCGCGCCCGGTGCCGGCCTCGACCAGCCGCCAATGGCGCCACCAGGTGCGGCGAATCACGATCCGCGAGGGCCGCGCCAGGTCGATATCGAAGACCACGGAGCGGGACCGGACCTCGACGGGCTCGGCCCGGCCGCCGCCGTCCGGCACCGCGATCAGCGGCCGGTCGGCGATCGCCCGCACCAGGGCATAGCTCGCGCGGCTCGCCCACAGCTCCATTTGCGGCGTGACCGCGGCCGGAAGCCATTCCGCCGCCCCGACTCGAAGGGCGAGCGCCTGCGCGTCGCGCGCCGGCGCGCCGCGATGGGCGCGCAGCGCCGGATACTCCATCGCCGCCGCCAGCGTGATCCCGCCCAGCGCCAGCGCCGCGACCCCCCGGCGCCAGCCCGCCGGGCCGGCCCCGAGCAGGGCCGAGGCGGCCAGCACCGCGCCGAGCGCGATGCCGAGATCGGCCAGCACCAGGAACCGGTAGGGGAACTGGATGACAGCGAGCGGCGTCGCGCTCCACAGCGGATACGAGAGCGGCGTCACCATCAGCCAGGTCGTGCCGATCAGGCAGACCGAAAGCAGCCGCCCCGTGCCCGAGACGCCGGGGCACAGCACGTGGAAGCCGATGGTCAGCGCGCTCAGCACGATCAGCGGCGGCCACAAGGCGTTGAAGAACGGCATCTCCATGCCGACGATGCCGGAGGTGAACATCCAGTTGCGCCAGTCGAAGAAGGCCGAGTCGAGGTAGGCGCTGTTGACGCTGTCGAGCAACAGGACCGCCGGCAGCCAATAGATCCCCGCCAGTCCGAGACCGGCGAGCCCCGCCAGCAGCACCCGCCCCAGCGGGCCCGGGCGGAACGGGCGGTGCAAAACCAGCACGACCGGAATAGCGCCGACCGCCGCGATGATCCCGCTCGGCATGTGGCTGAGCGCCAGCGCCGCGGTCAGCAGCGCCAGCCGGCCGCCCCGCGCGCGCCCCTCGAGGCAGGCCAGCACGGCGGCCAGATGGGCGGGCAGCACGGCGATGGCGGCGAACTCGCCCAGCGCCTGGCGGTCGTGCCACTCGACGCCGAGATGATAGGGCAGCGCCATGTAGACCACGGCGCCGATCAGGGCCGGCAGGCGCCCGGCAAAGCGCCGCGCCAGCACCCGAAACGAGACCCCCGACAGCGCCAGCAGGACCACACCGGTCGCCACCAGCACGGTCTCGCCCGAGCAGCCCGAACAGGGGCCGAGACCGATCAGCCCGGCGAGCCAGAACGGCAGCGGGGCGTAGAAATAGAAATCGGCGCCGCCGGCGCCGGCCCAGAGCTCGCCGATCCAGCGCGGATAGAGCACGCCGTCGGCCATCTCGGCGATGAAGCCGGACTGCCAGATCAGGTTGAAATGCTGGCTGTGCCCGGCCGGCAGTCCGCCCAGCAGCGACGGCAGCATCAGCAGGGAAGCGGCCGCCGAGATCACCAGCCAGTCCAGCGCCGCGCCGGACGGCGCGGGCCCGGTCGGGCCTGTCGGGCGGGGACCGTCGTCGGCCATCTAGCTCCCTTCACTCATGCGGCGCTTGCCACTTTCCTCGCTGGCAGGCGACCGCGCTGCAAGGATGGCCTCTCCCACCCACACCGTCACCGGTTGCCATGATACCGCCACTTGTTGTGGTTCGCAATTTCGCAAACGCAATCTATAGTATCCGAGGGCGAGATACCGGATTGATGCGGTTGTTCTGAATGGGTCCCGCAGGGGCTGAGTTCACGAAACAGGTGCAACACCCTTAGAGTGGTGTTGCGATGGGACATTCATATTCACGGCTTTCCTTGCGGGAGCCCAGCGAGATCGGCCTACATGGCGCGTGGCTGGCCGAGGCGATGATCGCGGCCGGCGCGGCGACGCCAATGTTCGGGATCTAGCAGAGCAAGGAGTTCTTCCGCATGGCGCCCCCGGGCGCCGGGCAGGGGGCGTGCGCGTGCACCCGGC
>JACZTQ010000287.1 GCA_022573605.1 Pseudomonadota bacterium
GGCGAAGGTTTCCAGCAGTTGTCCGATCCTATCGCACAGCGCGTCTTCGGTTCGTTCGGCGGCTTTTCTGAGCAGGGCCTTGAGCTTTGCAAAGGCCATCTCGATCGGGTTGAGATCGGGGGAATAGAGCCTGCCCCGGACCTGATCCGGGGGCGGCAGGTAGAGCAACCTCGCGCCTCTGGCTTCGATGATCTCCCGCACCCCCTTGACCTTGTGTGTCGAGAGATTGTCCATGAATGAGGAGGAACAGTGGGCCTTCCAGTGGAAGGACCACCCGACGAATGATATCGCCGGCGGACAGGCAGGGCGCGAGCTGGGTGGCGATGTAGGTCAGGAAAGCGTCGCCGTTCATCGGGCCATCGAGCAGCCACGGCGCGACGATCCTGTCATGGCGCAGACAGGCGATAAAGAGCCTGCCCCGGACTTGATCCGGGGTGTTGGTCGACCAGTGGCCATGCGGGATGCTCGCGACCAGCCGCTGGCCCCTCGGGGCGCGGCCCCGCAGGCGCGCCATCTTGGTGTTCACACCGCTCTCGTCGAGGAACACCAGCCTTGAGGGGTCGAGCTTGTGCTGATCCGCCCACCATGCCGCGCGCGCCTCGGCTACATCCTCGCGTGCCTGCTCCTCGGCGTGTCCGGTCTTTTTTTACCGTCATGGCGTGCCGGTCCAGCAGGCGCCACAGCGTGCCCATCGCCGACGGGGCCCGCTTCGCGCGCAGCCGCGCCTGCATCTCCACCAGGGTGATGTCGGGGGTCTCGTCGATCCAGCCGAGGATGGTCTCCGCCCAGGCCTCCATCCGGTGTGAGTGCCGGTCCCCGCCCATGCGCCGCGCCTCGATCCGGCCGGTCTCGCGCCAGCACGCCACCCAGTCGATCGCGGTCGTGCGGCCAACCCCGAAACGACGCGCCGCCGCGCTTGCCGTCGATCCCTGTTCAACCGCAGAAATCACCCGTCGCCTCAGATCATTCGATAGTGCTCTTCCCATTCACACCGACCTCCTAACGGTGATCAGTGTGAATCAGAAACCGAGCTCCTTGGGAATCCCCTATCGACTCTGCTTGAGTGGAACTTGCTCTAGGGCGCCCGGCGGCGGGCGGACAATCATGTCCGCCCTACCAGGCAACGCGGCGCCGCCCGGCAGGGCATCCCCCCATGCCCCGACCCCCGAGCCGGGGCCTCATGCCGCCATGCTCAGACCCGCGAGGTCCCGGCGCGAGGCCGGGACATGGTGTTTCGTTTTCCCGTTCACGTTCTGCTGACCCCCCCTTTCCACCCGCGCCGCAGCGGCTATTCTCTGGCCCGATTTAACGGCCGAAGGATCAGCCAATGCGCGCCTCAATCGCCCTCGCCCTCTGCCTCCTCGGCTTGCCGGCGCAGGCCCAGCCCGCCTGCGGCGACGCCGCCACCGAATGCCTGACGGCGCATGGCTTCTACCGGCTGGCCCTGCCCGAGGGCGCGGCCGGGCCGGTCCCGGCGCTGATCCATCTGCACGGCTGGGGCGGCTCCTCGGCCGCAACGATGAAGAACCGGGCGATGCGCGCGGCGCTGGCGGCGCGCGGCTATGCTTTGGTCGCGCCCGAGGGTATCCGCACCTCGGCCGCCCGCAAGCAGAAGAACTGGGCGGTGCGCGACGGGCGCGCTTATGAGCGCGACGACCTCGCCTTCCTGGCCGAGGTGCTGGACGACGCCGCCGCCCACGGCATCGACCGCGACCGGGTGCTGATGACCGGCTTCTCGCGCGGCGCCTCGATGGTCTGGGACGTGGCCTGCCACGCGCCCGGCACGGCGCGGGCCTATGCCCCGGTCGCCGGGGCCTTCTGGGAGCCGCTGCCGGAGTCCTGCCAGGGCGGCGCCGATCTCTTTCACACCCATGGCTGGGCCGACCGGGTGATCCCGCTCGAAGGCCGTTCGGTCGCCGGCGGCACCCTCACCCAGGGCGACACCTTCGCCAGCCTCAAGATATTGCGCGCCGCCAATGGCTGCGAGACCGAGCAGCCCGATGCGTCGCGTATCGAGCCGGGCGGTCACTGGCGCCGGACCTGGAGTTCGTGCTCCGGCGGCCGGATCGAACTGATGCTGCACCCCGGCCCCCATGGCACCCCCAACGGCTGGCTGGAGCGCGCCCTCGACTGGTTCGAGGCGCGGCTGGCCGAGGGGTGAGGACAGCGCCGCTTTGGTTGCGCCCCATTCGCGACGCCCTGCCGGGCGCCGCTCATCGTGGCGCGAAAGCCCCACCCCCACCCCCAAACACCGCCGTGCGGTCTGGTGCAATTTCGAGCCAAACGGGTTCATTTGGCGGCTCGGAAATTGCGTGAATCCAGCAAGACAGAGCGTCCGGCCTGATTTCATCAGGTCGGAAAACGCTCTAGGCGGGTTTCAACCCGATCCGCTCGTCGCGGCGGCGCAGCCAGGCGATGAAGGGCAACGCCGCGAGCACCATCCAGCCTTTGCCCAGTACCTGGCCGAGCAGGAATTCGAGGCTGCCGAAGGCAAGATAGAGGAACACCAGGCTGTCGACCACCAGCCCGACCGCGCTCGACGCCAGCACCGCCAGCACCAGCCGGCGCGCCTGCAACGGGGTGTAGACCATCAGGTCGGCGGTCTCCGACAGCAGGAACGCCGCCGCCGAGGCAACCACCAGCGCCGGCGGCGCGACCAGCCCGGACAACAGCGCCCCGACCACGATCGCCCCGGTCACCCAGCGCAACCCCAGGCGGCGCTGCACCAGATCGCGCAACACCAGCGCCAGCCCGATCATCAACACCCCGCTCGGCGCCATCACCCCCGGCGCGACCGGGATCAGGCACGGCCCCTCGGGCACGCAAACGGTGCCGACATTCCCGATCATCCAGTTGGCGAGCGGGATGCTGAGGCCGAAGCCCAGCAGATAGAGATAACCCTCGGTGCGGCTGTTCATGGTGGTCTCGTGGTCAGGGGTCCGATTCGCGGGTTCGTTTAAGGCATGGTGCGGAGGATTCCTACCGTAGCCCTTGGTGTGGTATAATTAGTTATGCGCATTCGCAATCTGCCGATACTCATCGTTTGCGCCATGCTCGGGGGCCTGGGGGTTTCCTACCTTGCGTCCGTGCGCGATCCGGGCGAACCGATTCTCGAAAGCAGGACTGCCAGGCTTGGTGTGACCCCAAGCACGACTAACTCCGATGACCCATGGCTGCGCGAGGTGTCGATCCAGGTCGATTGGACCGTCGGGCTTTCTGGCGCCCCGAAGGCGGGCGACCTGGTCAGCGTATTCCTGCTTCGGACGCACGATGGGCATCTGGTGAGCAATGTGCTCCTGCGGGCCATCAAGGTCATTGCAGTCGAACAGCCTGCGGGGGCCGGCCCACCATCCCAGCCCCCCAGTCTCACGGTGACAGTCGAAGTCGACACCATTCAGGCGCAGGAGCTTGCCCTCGCCCAGCAAGTCGGAACCCTCTCGCTGGGGCCCTATGAAGCTCGACTTGTGGAGGAATCCACGCCTCGTCCGCGAGAGCTTATCCAGCGCGGTCCCTACCGAGCGGACGAGATGCCACTGATCCCCTATGGCGATTACACCGAGCCACCGGGCGGCGGCGTCATCCACTGACACCCTCCTCACGCCGCCCTTTTCGCTTTGCTCACGATTTCGGCCAGACCGCGCGCAATCGCGAACGCGCCCTTCGCCCGGTCCTCGCCCTCGGGCCAGTCGCGCCGGATCGCGAGCTTGTTGTCGCGGGCCTTGACCAGCAAGTAGGGTGGGTTCTCTGAACCCACCATCGTCCCGTGGGCCAGCGTGGACCGGTGGGCCGTAACAACCCACCCCACGTAACCAGCCATGATCCCGCCCCGGCGGGCGCAAGGCGTGGTGCCCCGCGCAATTTCGCGTCGTTGATAAAGTTTTTGTTTTAATTCAATGCCTTGACTGGGTGCCCACATGTGGGCACTCCGGGCGGGCTCACGCCGCCTTCCTCGCCTCCCCCACGATCTTCGCGAGATCCCGGGCGATCGCGAACGCCCCCTTCACCCGGTCCTCGCCCTCGGGC
>JACZTQ010000288.1 GCA_022573605.1 Pseudomonadota bacterium
CCCCGCCCCCGCCGTGCCCCGCACCGTGATCGGCAGGGCGGGGCGCCAGAACACCCCCTCGGGGGCCGCCAGCCAGGCCCCGCCGGTGCCGTCGGTCAGCAGCACCCAGCGCGGCCCGGCGGCGCGCACCGCGGCGAGGAAGCGCAGCAGCCCGAGCTCGAGCCCGCCAAAGCCGAGGCCCCGTCTCAGCAATGCCGGGGCGCCCGAAGGCGGCGGCGGGTCCACCCCTTCGGCCCCTGCGGCGAAGGCCGGCGCCAGCGCCTCGGCCTCGACCCGGTTGAGCGACAACAGATCGACATCGCCCAGCGCCGCCACCAGTGGCGCGGTGCGCGAGGTCAGTTGCCTGATCCCCGGATTGGCCGCCACCATCGCGCCCGCCGCCCTGGCCCGGGCCACCAGATCGGGGAAGCAGTCGGCCGAGCGGCTCGACAGCGGCGCCACGTAGACCAGGTCGATGCCGGCAAAAACCTCGGCCGGCAGGTCGCCGGGCGCCAGGGTCTCGTTGGCCCCGCGATGGACGAAGATCGAGGCGTTGCGGTCGTGGCTGGCCACCATAACCGCGGTGCCGGTGGCAAGATTCGCCGCGGTGATCATCCGGTCCGTGGCGACCCCGTTCGCCGCCAGATGCTCGCGCACCGCGCCGGCGTTGAGATCGTCGCCGGTCTTGGCCAGCACGGCCGCCCGCCAGCCGCGCCGGGCCAGCGAGACGGCGGTGTTGCAGGCGCCGCCGCCGACATGGGTGGTGATCGACTCGGCCGCCACCTTGCGCCCGGTCTCGACCATCAGGAACGACTTGTCCTGGTTGGAGAAGGTCATCCGTTCGATGTTCCCGGCGCCGACGATGCAGATGATGTCGATCATTGCCGAGCCGGCATGGAGTGATTTCATCGCTGCTGGTTCTCCGCTGGTTGACCGGGCCAGCATAACCTGCGTTGCGCACGGGCGTTACACCGGAATGTGAGCCATCTCCCCGTGACGCGGCAGGGCGGCTGCGGCTATGCTGCGCCGGTTGACCGCAATGGGAAAGCTGCATGATATCGAACAACCACACCCCCGGCGACGGCCCGGCGCCCGAGCCGCGGGCGCTTTCCCGGCGCATCGCGATCGCGGCGGCGGTGCTGGCGGCGGTGCTCGCGCTCGGCGTCCTGCTCGCCGTCGCCGAGCTGGGCGGCAACCTCGATGTGCGAGTGCTGGCGGCGCGGATTCGCGGGCTTGGCGAGTGGGGCCACGCGGCGGTGATCGGGCTGATGGTGGTGCACAGCTTCGTGCCCTTCCCGGCCGAGATCCTGGCGCTGTGCGCCGGGGTTGTCTACGGCACGGCGTGGGGCTCGGTGCTGATCTGGACCGGCGCGATGATCGGCGCCAGCCTGTCGTTCGCGCTGGCGCGCTGGCTCGGCCAGCCCTTCGTCAACGCGGTGCTGGGGCCGGTGAGCCGGGCGCGGCTGGACGGCTGGACGGCGCAGCAGGGCGCGCTGGCGCTGCTGGTGGCGCGCTTCATCCCGATCATCGCCTTCAACCTGATCAACTACGCCGCCGGGTTGACCCGGGTCTCGTGGGGCACCTTCCTGTGGACCACGGGTTTGGGCATCGTGCCGCTGACGGTGCTGATGGTGGCGATGGGCTCGAGCATGATGCAACTGACCTGGCCCTGGCTGCTCGGGCTCTCGGGGCTGGGCATCGCGGTGGTCTGCTGCGGCCACTGGTGGGTGCGCAAGAGGGGCTGGCTGGGGGGCGGAAATTTGCCTTGAGGGTGGTTCTGCCGGGATTTCGTTAACCGTCGTGTTGCTAAAATTCCCGGTGCCCGAAGGGGTCGGGATACAGCAAAATTTTCGATATGGGAGACCTCTTCCCTGTCATCGCGCGTCAGATGGCGGTAGCATCCCATGGCAACACTCCTTCGGTCTTGTCAACCAACCGGTGTCACACCGGTCGAGGAGTGTTGCGCTTCGTTCCGGAATCCAAGGCCGCCTTCGGCCGACCTCGGCTTGTAGTGGATTATCCAGTCACCGATGGTCTGCTCGACGCGCGACAGATACATCTTGGGAAAGTTGTATTTTTCCCAAGGCGTATCGTCGTGGATCGAGTCGGCTTTGTGCTGAAAAACAGCTTTGACCATGCCGTCGGACCAACCGGATTTCCGGCGGCGTTCCACGCCCCTTATCTGCCACTCGCGCCGCCGCCCTGCCGCCCCGCCAACCGTCGTCACCCCACCGGCGCCGTCGCCTTCATCGCCGGTGCCGCCATGACCTTGCGCACACAGGGCAAGGTCGGCGGGTGGTGGAGGATCAAGGTTGCCTGCTCGCGTTGTCGGCGGCGGCTTCGCCCCCCTGTCCGTCGCCGTTGTGCGGCCGCCGGAACAGCCGGGCGACGACCATCGAGGTGCGCGGCACCATCTGGTAGGGCGTGGCCGGCGCCGCGGCCTGGCGCCGGGTCTTGCGATAGAGCGCGAACACCATCAGCGCAAGATGCGCCGCGGCGATGAACACGAACAGCGCCGAGGGGCCGTAGACCGCGATCAGCCGGGCCGTCACGATCGGGCTGATCACGGCGCCGATCGAATAGAAGAAGATCAGCGCCGCGTTCAGCTCGACGACGAAATCCTGCTCGGCGAAGTCGTTGGCGTAGGCCGCCGCGACCGAATAGACCGGGTAGGAGGTCATGCCGAAGACGAAGGCGCCGAGGAAGATCACCGTGGTGTTGCCCGGCCCGACCAGCCAGGCCACCGTCAGGCAGCCGAAGATCGCCGACACCGACAGCCCGATCAGCACGTTGCGCCGGTCGGTCTTGTCGGCGATCCAGCCGACCGGGTATTGCGCCGCCACGCCGCCCACGATCGCCGCGGTCAGGAACAGCGCCACCTGGCCCTGGCTGAGCCCGTTCTCGATGCCGAACACCGGCCCGACCATGCGGAAGCTGGCCCCGGTCAGCCCGGCGACGATGATGCCGAAACAGGCCGAGGGCGACAGCAGCGCCGCCTTGATCGGCCTGAGGCGCGGTGCGTCCGGGGTCGGCGGGGCGTGGCGCCTGGTCAGCGACAAGGGCAGCAGGCACAGGCAGCAGAACACCGCGACGATGTTGTAGGAGACGTAAGATGTGGGATCGAGCACCGCGATCAGCCCCTGGGCCATGATCTGCCCGCTCATGTCGACGACCCGGAAGGCGCCGAACACCCGGCCCCTTGTGGCGCTGCTGATCTTGGCCTGGAGCCAGCTCTCGATCACGGTGAAGGTGGCGGCCACCGAGAGGCCGGTCAGCAGGCGCAGCGCCGCCCATTGGTAGGGGCCCTCGAGCACCGGGTGCAGCAGCGCCCCGGTGGCGCCGATGGCGGCGGCGGCGGCGAAGGCGCGCGAATGCCCGACCGAGCCGATATAGCGCGGCGCCAGCCAGCAGCCGAAGAAGAAGCCGAGGAAATGGGCCGAGCCGAGCAGACCGATCTGGGCGATGGTGAAGCCGCGCGCCGCCCCGGCGAGCGCGTCGAGCGGCCCCAGGGTGCCGGAGCCGAGCTGGACCAGCAGGATCGACAGAAAGAGGGCGGTGAAGGAAAGCAGGGTGCGCATCGCTTGGTCCGGGGCTTGGTCCGGGGCCGGGTCCGGGATGGTTCGGCCCGTTTATGGACGACGCCCGCCGGCCGCGCTGCGCGGCTTCCGACAGATCGTGGTCGTTTTCCCGTCATTTGCCAAGGCGCGAGCAAGCCTCGGCCGGGCAGCACGGATGCCGGCGCCCCTCGATCCGGAGCCATCGGGGACGACCCGAGCCAACCGGAGGCAGCCCGAATCAACCCGAGGCAGCTCGAATTAACTCGAATTAACTCGAATTAAACGGAGTCCGCGCGGTGCGCGGACAAGACATTGCCTCGCGCCGCCTCCCTCCGGAGGCGGCGCTCGTGTTTGTGTCTATTTTTTCGGGTCGGGGAAAATGGCAATCAGGTTCTGCCGCGCCGCCTCCGGGTTGCGGACGAAGGCGGCGAGCACTCGGGGGTAAAGCACATGCTCGCGTTCGAGCACCCGGGCCGCCAGTGTCAA
>JACZTQ010000030.1 GCA_022573605.1 Pseudomonadota bacterium
GGGTCAGGAACCCGATCGAGGCGATCGGGGAGCTTGTGCAGCGCCACGGACGCAGCCTGCTGATCGATGCGATGAGCGCCTTCGGCGCCCTGCCGCTCGACGCCGAGGCGACCCGGTTCGACGCCGTCGCCGCCTCGTCCAACAAGTGCATCGAGGGTCTGCCCGGCCTCGGTTACGTCATTTGCCGCCGGGAGGCTCTCGAAAAAACCGAGGGAAATGCCACCACACTGGTGCTCGATCTGCACGATCAATGGCAGAATTTCGTCAAGACCGGGCAGTACCGGTTCACCCCGCCGATCCATATCATCGTATCTTTCCATCAGGCGCTGATGGAGTTCTTCGAGGAAGGCGGGCAGCCGGGCCGTGGCGGGCGATACGCGCGCAACGCCGAGGTGCTGATTTCGGGGATGCGCAAGCTCGGTTTCACGACGCTGCTGCCCGACCACCTGCAAGCTTCGATCATCATCACCTTCCATATGCCGAAGGATCCGGCCTTCGTGTTCCAGACCTTCTACGACCGGCTCCGGGAGCTGGGCTACGTGATCTACCCGGGCAAGCTCACCGTCGCGGACAGCTTCCGGATCGGATGCATCGGCCGTCTCGACGAAGGGCATATGCGCGATGCGCTGGCCGCGGTCGAGGCGGCGATCGCGGAAATGGGCGTGAAGTCCCATGGGTTGGCGCCGGCGGCGTAGCCGAACGCGCGGCTGGTGGCGTGAGACGAACAGGACAGGAGGCAATGATGAACCGAACCTCTCCCGAGTCCGTCGAGGTCAACGGCCGCGACTATGCGTTCCCGAAGGCGCCGGCGATCGCGATCTGCCTGGACGGTTGCGAGCCGGCCTATCTGGACGCGGCCATCGAGGCCGGGCTGATGCCGGCGCTGGAGGCGATCAAAGCCAAGGGCACGGTGCGCACGGCGCATTCGGTGATCCCCAGCTTCACCAACCCCAACAACCTCTCGATCGCCACCGGGCGGCCGCCCTCGGTGCACGGCATCTGCGGCAACTACCTGCTCGATCCGGAGACCGGCGAGGAGGTGCTGATGAACGACCCGCGCTTCCTGCGCGCGCCGACCATCTTCAAGAGCTTCCACGACGCCGGCGCCAGGGTCGCGGTGGTCACGGCGAAGGACAAGCTGCGGGCGCTGCTGGGTCACGGGCTGCGCTTCGACGAGGACCGGGCGGTCTGTTTCTCGGCCGAGAACTCGGACACCACCACCAAGGACGAGCACGGGCTGGACAACGCCTCGGCCTGGCTCGGCATGCCGGTGCCGGAGGTCTATTCGGCCGGGCTCTCCGAGTTCGTCTTCGCCGCCGGGGTCAAGCTTCTGGCCGAGTTCAAGCCCGACGTGATGTATCTGACCACGACCGACTACGTGCAGCACAAACATGCGCCCGGCACGGCGCAAGCGAACGCCTTCTACGAGATGTTCGACCGGTATCTGGCCCAGCTCGACGCGATGGGCGCGGCGATCGTGGTCACCGGCGACCACGGCATGAAGCCCAAGCACCTGGCCGACGGCTCGCCCGATGTGATCTATGCCCAGGATCTGCTCGACGAGTGGCTGGGCGTGGCGGCGGCGCGGGTGATCCTGCCGATCACCGACCCCTACGTCGTGCATCACGGTGCGCTGGGCGGGTTCGCTACCGTCTACCTGCCCGATGGCGCCGATGCCGCGGGCGTGATGGCGAAGTTGCGGGCGATCGAGGGCATCGAGCTGGTGCTCGACCGTGCGGCCGCCTGCGCGCGCTTCGAGCTGCCGCCGGACCGGATCGGCGACATCGTCATGCTCTCGACCGTGCACAAGGTCATCGGCACCTCCGCCAGCCGCCACGACCTGGCGGCGCTGAAGGAGCCGTTGCGCTCGCATGGCGGGCTGAACACGCAGGCGGTGCCGTTCATCGTCAACCGGGCGATGGCCGACCTGCCGGAGGCGCCCGCCCTGCGCAACTTCGACGCCTTCCACTACGCGACCCTCGCCGCGCGGGCCGGTCCCGTCACCTGACCGGCCGGCGGGGAGAGGCTCCGTCAACAGCAAAAAACCAGACAACCCGAAAACTGAACCACCCAAAACGTAAGCTCAGGAGAAAACCCATGTCCGACTTCGTCTTCAACCGCACCTATCGCGGCAAGGTCAAGGCCCTCATCCTCGATTGGAGCGGCACCACCGTCGATGCCTATGTCGTCGCCCCCGCCGTCGTTTTCGTCGAAGTGTTCAAGAAGCACGGCGTCGAGATCTCGATGCCCGAAGCGCGCGGCCCGATGGGTCTGCGCAAGGATCTGCACATCAAGATGCTGACCGAGGAGCCGGAGATTGCCGAGCGCTGGAAAGCCGTGCACGGCAGCACCCCGGGGCAGGCCGAGGTCGACGCCATGTTCGCCGATTTCGTGCCGATGCAGCTCGCTTGCCTGCACAAATACACCGACCTTCTGCCCGGCGTCGCCGAAGTGACCCAGCGCATTCAGGCGCAGGGGATCAAGATCGGCTCCACCACCGGCTTCGTGCGCTCGATGGTCGATGTTCTCGAAGAGGCGTCGGCCAAGCAGGGCTACAAGCCCGACGCCTCGGTGGCCGGCGAC
The DNA here is from genome assembly GCA_022573605.1 of Pseudomonadota bacterium. Taxonomy (GTDB): domain Bacteria; phylum Pseudomonadota; class Alphaproteobacteria; order Rhodobacterales; family Rhodobacteraceae; genus Thermohalobaculum. Next base: position 2,584 of record JACZTQ010000030.1, read on the forward strand.
GAGGTTGTCCACGGCGCCCGCCCCACCCCGCACATGGTCTACAAGAACCTCGATCTGCTGGGCATCCACACGATCCAGTCGGTGGTCAAGGTCGACGACACCGTGTCGGGCATCGGCGAGGCGCAGAACGCCGGCTGCTGGGGCGTCGGCGTGGTGCGCCATTCGAACTACATGGACGTCGATACCCCCGAGCAGGGCGCGGCGCTGTCCGAGGCCGAGATCGCCCGGCGCATGGCCAAGACCCAGGACATCCTGGAGAAGGCCGGCGCTCACTACGTGATCGACAGCCTGGCCGACATCGAGCCGGTGATCGAGGATATCAACGCCCGCCTGGCGCGCGGCGAGAAGCCCTGAGAGGGGCTGAACCAACGCAACCGGCCGCCGGGAGAGCAGCACCCGGCGGCGCCGTTGCAGCCTCCCCCCGTCCCCCCTCCCAGAGGGAGTGGGGGGCGAAATCGGTGGGGGCGGTGTGGGCCCAAGTGTGGGTATATGCTTAACCTATTGGAATATAACAGTAATCTAAAAAAGTGTTTTATGGTTGGGCGAAGGTGATTCAGATCGACCGCAAAACGCTTTAGCGCGATTTTGATTCAGATATAATCGCGCTCCAATTGGTCATTGTCGGGCTCGACCCGGCAATCCAGTCTTTAGATCAACCGGTCAAGAACTGGATGCCCGGATCAAGCCCGAGCATGACGTGGTTCCAACGGGTCGAAAGTGCCCTGGAACAGGTGAGCAGGAGAGCATCCGCATGGCCGTCCCGTCCGCGCCCAGGGCGCATACCGAAGGCGAATCGAACACCTCGGAGGCGCGCGCCGCGTGGCGCGCCCGGCACGACGACGCGCCGACCCGGGCGCTGATTGAGCGCGATGCCGACGTGTTCCTGCACCAGAGCCTGTCCAGCCCGGTGCTCAGCGCCATCGCCAAGGCCGAGGGCATCTGGATCGAGGATGTCGCCGGGCGGCGCTACATGGATTTCCATGGCAACAGCGTCCACCATATCGGCTATGGCCACCCCAGGCTGAAGGCGGCGATCAAGGCGCAACTGGACGAGCTGAGCTTCGCGCCGCGCCGCTTCACCTGCGAGCCGGCGGTGGAGTTGGCCGAGAAGCTGGCCGCGTTGGCGCCGGGTGACCTGGGCAAGGTGCTGTTCACCACCGGCGGCTCGGACGCGGTGGAGGTGGCGCTGAAACTGGCCCGGGCCGCGACCGGGCGGTTCAAGACGTTGAGCTTCTGGGACGCCTTCCATGGGGCCGGGTTCGGCGCCGCCAGTGTCGGCGGCGAGCACACTTTCCGCTCGCACATCGCCGGGCCGCTGTTGCCGGGGGCCGAGCATGTCGCCCCCTTTGCCTGCTATCGTTGCCCCTACGGTCATGCCGGGCCGGAGGTCTGCGGGCTGGCCTGCGCCGAGATGCTGGCCTATGTGCTGGACCGCGAGGGCGATGTCGCGGCGGTGATCGCCGAGCCGATGCGCGCCGTGCCCTACGTGCCGCCGCCGGGGTACTGGGCTCGGGTGCGCGCGGCCTGCGACGCCCACGGCACGCTGCTGATCTTCGACGAAATCCCGACCGGGCTGGGCAAAACCGGAAAATTCTTCGCCTCCGATCACGACGGCGTGATCCCCGACATCATCGTCCTGGGCAAGTCGCTGGGCGGCGGCATCCTGCCGATCGCGGCGGCCATCGCGCGCCGCGACCTCGATGTGGCGGGGGATTTCGCGCTCGGCCACTACACCCACGAGAAGAACCCGGTGACGGCCCGCGCCGCCCTGACCACGATCGCGATCATCGAGGAGGAGGGGCTGGTCGAGCGCGCCGCCGAGTTGGGCGAACACGCGATGGGCCGGATGCGCGACCTGATGGAGCGCTCGGCGCTGGTCGGCGACGTGCGGGGCAGGGGGCTGCTGTTCGGGGTCGAGATCGTCGCCGATGGCGAGACCAAAGCGCCGGGCGACGAGATCGCCGAGAAGATCTATTACCGCTGCCTGGACGCCGGGCTGAGCTTCAAGATCAGCCAGGGCTGTGTGCTGACCCTGTCGCCGCCGCTGGTGATCTCACGGGCCGATCTGGACCGGGCGCTGGACATCGTCGAGGCGGCGGTGCTGGCGGCCTGATATCGCGCCGCCGTTGGCGGTTTTTTGCGCCTGTTCCAAAGTCCGCTTCGCGTCCTTTGGGCGCGCGCCGCCCCCCACCCCACCTCCCCACCCAACCACCGATCATCCACCGAGGTAACATCGGTGGTTGGGTGGGGAGGTGGGGTGGGGGGCGGCGCCGGAAATCCGCGATGCGGATTTCGTCACGGGCAAAGACTCGGAGAGGAGGCGGTTCTCGCCGCCTGATGGCGTGCCGACCGCCTTGCCAACAAAACCGGACCGTCCTACCAGAAGCCCATTCGATGACCGGGGCGGAACGGATGGACCTGCAAGACAACGAGGGCGGCGGCCGGCTGGCGGCGGTGACCGGGGTCACCGGCTTCATCGGCGGCCATCTGGCCGGCGAGTTGACCCGGCGGGGTTGGCGCCTGCGGGTGCTGGCCCGGTCGATGCCGCGATTTCCGGCGCTGGCGGGGCCGCCCATCGAGGTTGTCCAGGGTAGCTTGTCGGACCCCAGCGCCTTGCGCGATCTGGTCGAGGGCGCCGACGCGGTGCTCCACCTTGCCGGGGCGATCAAGGGAAGCAACCGCAACGATTTCATGGCAGCGAATGCCGAGGGCACGGCGGCGCTGGCCGAAGCCTGGCGCGCCCACGCCCCGGAGGCGCGGTTCCTCTATCTCTCGTCGATGGCGGCGCGCGAGCCGGGACTGTCGCATTACGCCGCCTCGAAACACGCCGCCGAGCAGCGGCTTCGCGACATCGGCGCCGGGGCCGAGTGGAGCATTCTACGCCCGGCGGTGGTCTACGGGCCGGGGGATCGCGAGACCCTGCGCATCTTTCGCGCCGCCTCCGGGCCGGTTCAACCAATGTTGAACAGTGCCGATGCGCGCCTCACCCTGATCCATGTCGCCGATCTGGTGCGGGCGATGGCGGCAATGCTGGCGGCGGGGCTCGCTCCGGGTTGCCACGAGGTCACCGACGCGCGCCATGACGGCTATTCCTGGGACGAGCTCGCCCGCGCCGCCGCCGCGGCATTGGGCCGCGCGGCCCACCCGTTGCAGGTGCCCAAGGGCATAATCCGGGCGCTGGGGTTGGCCGGCGATGTGGCGGCGCTGGGGGGCGTGGCGGGCATGCTGACGTCACAGAAGGTCCGCGAAATCCTGCATCGCGACTGGCGTTCCGACCCGGCCGGCCAGCCGCCCGCCAGCCGCTGGCGGCCGGAAATCACCCTCGGCCAGGGCTTCGCCGAGGCGGTTGCCTGGTATCGCGCGGCGGGCTGGCTGCGCCGGTAATTGCCCACCAGGGCCAACACCGTCACGGGGTTCTCGCAAGAATTTGTAACAAAAGTTGTAACTTCAGGGGTTTGGATTGTCCGGCAATCTGGCTAGAACATACTGCAAAACAGAAAGACGAGGGACAATGACCAACGCGGTAATCTTGAGCGCCGGCCAGGGGAGACGTTTGTCGCCCCTGACGGACGCGCGTCCGAAATGCCTGGTTCCGATCGCCGGCCGGCCCATCCTGGAGTGGCAACTTCGGTCACTGGCGGATGCCGGTATCGACGAGATCACGGTGGTCACGGGCTTTTGCGCCGACGCCGTCGAGGCCATGGTGATGACCACCAATGTGCCGGCCGAGGTGAGCACGCTCTACAACCCGTTCTACTCGGTGGCCGACAATATCGGCTCGTGCTGGGCGGCGAAGGACCTGATCGGGCCGGACACGCTGCTGCTGAACGGCGACACCCTGTTCGAGCCGGAGATCGCGTCGCGCCTGATCGAGCAGGCGACGGCGCCGATCTCGGTGACCATCGACAGCAAGGCGATGTATGACTCGGACGACATGAAGATCCTCCGCGACGGCGACCGGCTGACGGCCATCGGCAAGACCCTGGAGTCGCCCGTCGATGGCGAGGCGATCGGCATGATCCGGTTCCAGGGCGATGGCGGCGAGCGCTTTGTCGAGGCGATGCGCTCGGCGCTGAACGACCAGGCGACGCTGAAGCGGTGGTACCTGTCGATCATCGACGAGTTGGCGCGTGAAGGCGGTGTCGGGGTGGTCTCGATCGAGGGGCTGACCTGGAGCGAGATCGATTTCCCGCGCGATCTGCCGATCGCCGAGAGCAAGGTTGCGCGCTACCTGGGCGCGTCCGAGACGGCGTCCATGAGCAGCGCGATGTGAGCCCGCGAGCAATGGCATGGCCATTGCTCAAGCGACGCTGAACGTGCCTTCTTTCGGATCGGGCGGTCGATGGGTCGCCTTGACCCGGCCGCGGGAACGAACGTCAGGAATAGCGGCTGGCCGGCACGATACGACATCCCCCGGCCCGGGCGAATGCCGGAGGGGGCGACAAACGTGATCATGGAACAGAACAACCAGATTCAGACACGGGTGCTGGACCTCTTGTGCAAGAAGGTCGGCGCGGCGCGTCTGATCGACCTCGACAGCAGTGTGGTCGACGACACCGGTCTCGACTCGGTCAGCGTGATGGATTTCGTGATGGAGCTCGAGGACGAGTTCGACATCACCATCCCGTTGGACCAGATCGCCGATGTGCGAACGGTGGGTGATCTCGCGAATGCCGTCCAGGCGCGGTCACGCGGCAACGGCGTCGCCCAGGATGGGCCGACCGGAGAGGGTCACTAGGTTTCATGGGTATCAAGCAACGAGCAAACGCGATCAGGTCCGCCTACGGCGCATTGCAGGCCCTGGGGCGCGACCCGACATCGCTCGAATTCGACAGCATCACCTCGCCGACGCGGGCCGTTCTCGACGGCAAGCCGGTGATGCTGTTCGGCACCAACAACTATCTCGGGCTGACCTTCGATCCGCACTGCATCGACGCCGCCGTCGCGGCGGTGCGCAAATTCGGCGCTGGCACCACCGGCTCGCGGATCGCCAACGGCACCTATTCGGAGCACCGCTTACTGGAGGCCGAGATCGCGGCATTCTACGACAAGCGGGCGACGATCCTCTATTCCACCGGATATCTGGCCAACCTCGGGGTGATCTCGGCCCTGGCCGAGAAGGGCGACCAGCTGCTGATCGATACCGACAGCCATGCCTCGATCTACGACGCCTGCAAGATGAGCGACGCCGATACCATCCGGTTCCGCCACAACAACCCCGAGAACCTGGCCAAGCGGCTGGCGCGATTGGCCGGCACCCCGGGCGACAAGATCATCGTCGTCGAGGGCATCTACTCGATGCTGGGCGACAGCGCGCCGCTGGCCGAGATCGCCGCGGTCAAGCGCGAGGCGGGCGACAACGTCTATCTTCTGGTCGACGAGGCGCATTCTCTGGGGGTGCTGGGCGAGACCGGGCGGGGCAAGTGCCAGGCCGACGGGGTCGAGGCCGATTGCGACTACATCATCGGCACCTTCTCGAAGAGCGTCGGCACCACCGGGGGCTACTGCGTCTCGGACGTGGAAGGCTTCGAGGCCCTGCGGTCGTACTCGCGGCCCTACATGTTCACCGCCTCGCTGACGCCGCCGACGGTGGCGACCGCGCGGGCCGCCTTCAGGCGGATGATCGAGTCGCCGGAGTTGCGCGAGCGGCTGTGGCAGAACTCGAACCGGCTCTATGACGGGCTGGCGGGTCTGGGCTTCGATCTGGGCCCGGAAGTCAGCCCGGTGGTGGCGGTGAAACTGCCCGAGCCGAAGGCGGCGGTGATGCTGTGGAACGCGCTGATCGATGCCGGGGTCTACACCAACATCGCGATCCCGCCGGCGACGCCGAACTCGTTGTCGCTGCTCAGGGTCTCGGTCTCGGCGGCGCATGACGACGAGCAGATCGCCAAGGCGCTGGAGATCTTCGCCGAGGCCGGAGCGAAGCTGGGCCTGATCTCGCCGCCCGGCGATGCGGCGGCGGCGTCCAGGGTCGCCTGACCGCCGATAGAGCACTATCCGACCTGATGGAATTGATCTTCACCGGGGCTTGCGCCGGTGATCCGTAGGGTGCGCATTTTGCGCACCCTTCAAGACAGTTCGCGCCGGGGGCGGTGCGCACAATGCGCACCCTACGGAGCCGCGCGCTTCGTTTTTCAGGGGTCAAGCAGATCGCGGATGGCGGCGACGGCGCGCTCGGCGCCGGTCGAGGCCGATACCGCCACCACCGGCCCGGCCGGCTCGCCCAGACGCACGGCGCGGCCGCTTCGGAGCAGCCCGGCATGGAACGCATCCGGCGCCCGTGGCGGGTAGATCCAGCCGTCGCGGATCAGCTTCTGATAGGCGTTCGACGCCGCCCCGCCGCCGGCCCGCAGCCGCTGGTCGATCCATTGCAGGGCGCGCGGCAGCCAGGCGCCGCCGGCCGGCAGGTCATAGAGATGAACCGGCCGGCCGGTCAGGCTGGCCTCGTGGGCCATCGAGATGCTGTCGCTGGTGACGACGATCTCGTCGGCCAGCGCCAGGTAGCCCGGATAGGGATTCTCGCCGCCGCTGCCCCAGAGATAGCTGTGCGCCGGGACGCCGACCCGTGCCAGGAACGCCTCGGCGGCGGCGTGGCCGGTGCGTGGCCCGGTGGCGATCAGCAGCGAGCCGCCGCGCTGGCGGGCCAGGGCATCGGCCTTGGCGCCGAGGTCGGCGGCACTTGCGGGGCTCAGGCGCAGGGGCGGCGCGTCGCCGCCGATCAGAACCGCGATCCAGGGCCGGGGGAGATGCGCCAGGCGGTCGCGCCATTGCTCGCCCGCGCGGGCCAGCACCTCGGCCGAGAGGCGGGTCATCGGGGCGTCGAGACGAACCACGTTGATAGCCTCGGGCAGGCGGTATTGCGGCGTCGTCAGCACCAGGTCGAAGCCGTCGAGCGGGGCTCGGGGGCGGCCGATATGGACCACCCGCGCGCCCCCCTCGCGCCCGATCCAGCGCGCCACCGGGGCGCTGCGCCAGCCGACCGAGAGCACCAGGTCCGGCCAGGGCGGAGCGATCAGGGCCCGGGCCTCGCCGGTCAGCGGCGCCAGCGACGGCCCCATGCGGCCATAGCGCGGGGTCCAGCCGACCAGCCGCCCGCGCCAGCTCAGCGCCTTGCGCTCGCAGGGCCAGCCGAGCGCATCGGCCAGGGTCTCGACCTGGAGATTGTCGCCGGTCCGGCGCCCCAGCAGCGCCCAGACGCGCGGTGTCGCGCAAGACCGGTCTTTGCCCTTGGGTGGTTTGCTCATCTGCTCGCTTCAGGCATCGCTTCACGGTGACGAAGTGACCGGTAGCCGATTGTAGGCCGGCACCGCAAGAAAGGAACCTGCGAACAATGCCGGTCCCGGCGATGGGCCGTGTCTGATCGTGCCGGAAAAAACCGAATCCGGGCCGCTTTGTCGCGCCGTAGGCAATTGCCATCGGCCGATCCCCTTGTTAACTAATCCCGACTTCGCCCGAGCAGGAAAACATCGCAGCCATGACGCGCGTTAAGGTTATCGGAGCCGGCTCCATCGGCAATCATTTGTCGCATGCGTCCCGCCGGCTGGGCTGGGAGGTCGATATCTGCGACCTCGACCGACAGGCGCTGGAGCGAACGCGGAGCGAGATCTATCCGGGCCGCTATGGCGCGTGGGATGCCGGCATCGGCCTCTACCACACCGACGAGGTGCCGCGCGGAGGCTACGACTACATTTTCATCGGCACGCCGCCGGATTCGCACATGGCGCTGGCGCTGGAGGCGCTGCAGGAGGAACCCCGCGCGATCCTGGTCGAAAAACCGCTGTGCACCCCCTCGCTGGAAGGCGCTGCCGAGTTCCACGCGCTCGCGCGCGAGCGCGGGGTGGCGGCCTTTTGCGGCTACGACCATGCGATCAGCCAAGGCATCGCCGCCGCCGTCTCGCCGCCCAGCCTGACGGCGTTGGGCGAGGCGATCACCCTCGACGTGGAGTTCCGCGAGCATTGGGCGGGCATCTTCAAGGCCCACCCCTGGCTGGACGGGCCGGAATCGACCTATCTGGGCTACTGGCGCCGTGGCGGGGGCTCGGCGGGTGAGCATTCACACGCGATCAACCTCTGGCAGCGGCTGGCTCTGGCTTTGGGCAAGGGCCGCGTCACGGCGGTGTCGGCGACGATGGAATACGTGCGCGACGGGGCGGCGGAGTTCGACCGGATGTGCCTGCTGAATCTCACCACCGAGACCGGGTTCACCGGGCGCGTGGTCCAGGATGTGGTCACCCGGCCATCACGGAAGTGGGCGCGGATTCAGGGCACCGACGGGTTTGTCGAGTGGCAATACGCCTACCGTCCCGGCGAGGAAGCGATGTTTGTCGGCGACAGCAACGGTGTCGTCGACGAGAAGATCTTCACCAAGTCGCGGGCGGACGATTTTGTCGAGGAGTTGCGCCATCTGGATGCCGCGGTCGCCAATGGCGCCGCGTTGCAATCGCCCATTGCGGTGGAGCGTGCGCTGGAGACCATGCTGGTCATCGCCGCGGCGCATCGGTCGGCCCAGAGCGGAGCCACCGTCCGGATCGACTACGGCGCGGGATATGTCGAACAGGCGCTTAGCTGAGGAGCACGCAGACAGATGAACGTGGCAAACAACGACCGCTTCGGCCTCGACAGGTTCGATTTTCGCGATCTCTTCGTGCTCGACATGGCGAACAACCATCAGGGCAGCGTCGAGCATGGCGTCGCCGTCATTCGCGGCCTGGCCGAGCCGGTGAAGCGCCACGGCATCCGGGCCGGGGTGAAGTTCCAGTTCCGGCAGCTCGCCAGCTTCGTTCACCCGAGCCACCGGAAGGACTCGGACAACAAGCATATCCCCCGGTTCCTCTCGACCGAGTTGAAGCGCGCCGACTACGAGGTGCTGCTCAAGGAGGTCAAGGGGAGCGGCATGCTGAGCATCTGCACCCCGTTCGACGAGGACTCGATCGACATCATCGTCGAGATGGGCTTCGACATCCTCAAGATCGCCAGCTGCTCGGCGATGGACTGGCCGCTGCTGGAGAAGGCGGCCAACGCCAATCTGCCGATCATCTGTTCGACCGGCGGGCTGGAACAGCGCAACATCGACGAGTTGGCGAGCTTCTTCTACCACCGCGGCGTGACCGTCGCCTTCATGCACTGCGTCGCGATCTATCCGACCCCGGACGAGTTGTTGAACCTCAACCAGATCGCCGAGATGAAGAAGCGCTACCCTTATTGCACCATCGGCTGGTCGACCCACGAGGACCAGGACAATACCGCCGCCGTGCAGGTGGCCCATGCCAAGGGCGCGGCGATGTTCGAGCGCCATGTCGGCCTGGAAACCGAGACCATCAAGCTCAACGCCTATTCGTCGACGCCCGAGCAACTCGACCGCTGGTTCGCGGCCTATCGCCAGGCGGTTGCCATGTGCGGCCCGGCCGAGCGGCCCGAGGCCGACCCGCGCGAACGCGACGCGCTGAGTTCTCTCCAGCGCGGCGTCTATGCGCGCAAGGCGATCAAGAAGGGCGCCAAGCTGGAGCGCGGCCTGGTCTACTTCGCGATGCCCATCCTCGAGGGTCAGTTGCCGAGCGGCCAGTGGAGCGCCGAGGCGGTCGCCGACGCCAAGGTGGATGCCGACGGTGCGGTGATGCTCGACGCGGTCACGCTGCCGGTGCCGCCCAAAGAGACCAGCATCAAGCACTCGATCCACCAGGTCAAAGCGCTGCTGAACGAGGCCGGGGTGCGCCTCGGCAGCGAGTTCGGGGTCGAATACTCGCACCACGAGGGGATCGAGAACTTCGAGCAGGTCGGGGCGGTGCTGATCGACTGCGTCAACCGCTCGTATTGCAAGAAGATCGTCGTGCAACTGCCGGGCCAGAACCATCCGCTGCACTTCCACAAGATCAAGGAAGAGACCTTCCAGGTTCTGTGGGGCACGCTCGAGATCGAGGTCGATGGCCACCGCAAGCAGTTGAACCCGGGCGATACCTGTCTTGTGCAGCCCGGTGTCTGGCACCGGTTCTGGAGCCACACGGGCTGCGTGTTCGAGGAGATTTCGACCCGCGCGATCAAGGGCGATTCAGTCTATGCGGACAAGCGGATCAACGCCATGGAGCTGTCCGAGCGCAAGACCGTGGTCGATCACTGGGGCCGTTTCCAGATGAAGGACGGTGCGCTGAGCTGGACCACATGATCGGCCCCATGATCGGTCATGTCGCGTTCGATTTCGACGGCACCCTGGTCCGGTCCAACCGGATAAAGCGCGACTGTTTCTACGAGACACTGGCCGATGTGCCGGGGGGCGCGGCCATCCTCGATGACCTTTTCGCCGACCGTTACCGCGGAGATCGGTTCGCGCTGTTTCGTGAGGTGACGCGCAGGCTGGGGTGCGGCAGGGCGGCGGCCATCCCGGACCCCGATGCCTTGGCCGGTCACTACGGCAAGCTGTGCCGCGAGCGGGTCGCCTGTGCGCCCGAAGTGCCCGGCGCCGAGGCGGCCCTGACCCGGCTTTCGCAGGCGGGGGCTCGGATGTTCCTGATTTCAGCGACGCCGCAGCAGCCGCTGGAACAGCTGGTGTCGGACCGGGGCCTGACCCGGTTTTTCGATCTGGTCCTGGGTGCACCCACCGGCAAGCCGACCCATCTGCGAAGGGTGATAGGCAAATGCGCGATCACCCCTGCCGATATCGTCATGGTCGGGGACGGGCATGACGACCAGGCGGCGGCGGCGCAACTCGGTTGCCGGTTCATTGCCGTGACCGATCAGCCGACGGCGCCGTTCGGAGCCGTCGAGACCAGCATCCCGGACCTGCGCACTCTGCCGGAAGTGCTGGGTCTGACCAGCCCGGCCGAAGGATTGCCGCGATGATCGGGGGCAAGCGCATCCTGGTGGTGGTCCCGGCGCGCGGTGGCAGCAAGGGCATCCGGCTGAAGAACCTGAGGTCGGTCCTGGGGGTGCCGATGGTTGCCCGGGTCGGCCATGTCGTCGGGCAACTGGAGATCATCGACCGCGCCGTGGTCTCCACCGACCACGAGGAGATCGCCCGGGTTGCCGAAGCCTCCGGGCTCGCGGCGCCGTTCCGCCGGCCGGAGACGCTGTCGGGCGACCGGATCGGCGATCTGGAGGTTTTGACCCATGCGCTCGGGGAGATGGAGCGGATCGACGGGCTCACCTACGACATCGTCGTGATGCTGCAACCGACCTCGCCGCTGCGCAAGCCGGAGCATGTGACCGCTACCGTCGAGATGCTGCTCCAGGGGTCGTGGGACGCGGTCTGGACCGTCTCCGAATCGGACAGCAAGGCGCATCCGCTGAAGCAGCTCACGATCGAGCCGGACTCGGGCCGCCTCGACACCTACGATCCGGCCGGCAAGACGATCATCGCCCGCCAGCAGTTGACCCCGCTGTTTCACCGCAATGGCATCGCCTATGCCATCACCCGCGACTGCCTGCTCGGGCAGAAGACCATCATGGGCGCGCGCACCGGCGCGTTGCTGATCGACGGCCCGGCGGTCAGCATCGATACCGAATGGGATCTCGAACTGTGCGAGTTCCTGATGCGCCGGAACGGCTATCCCGAGGCGTAGGGTGCGCATTTTGCGCACCATTCCCCGCGCCAGCCCTCTTGAACGGTGCGCAAAATGCACACCCTACCGGATCGCCGGCTCAAGCCCGGCAAAGACCATGGGAAGAGCGATCCCATCCGAATGGAAGTTGCCCTACGCCGACCGGCCGACAATGCGGAACAGGTCGGGCCGGATCTCCTCGGCGGCAAAACCTTCGAAGCGGCCGAGCGCGGCCCCGAGCCGGCCGATCCGCTCGTTGACTTCGCCGACACCGATGCCGGGAAACTTGTGGCGATGATAATCGGGCTTGCCCAAGGTTTTGGTCCACGGTTTGCTGGCGTTCCGGTAGGTCAGGCGCGAGAGGTGCCAGAGCCGCATCGCGACACGCTTGCCGGCGCTGGCGATCGGCCGCAGGATATCGGCGTTCCGCTCGATCCCGTCGAGCAGGCGCTCGCAGGCGAGCGGCCCCGACAATGCATTGACATGCCGCTCGAGCAGCGCCCGGCGGCCCGGGTCGAGTTGGTGGCGCCCATCGCCGCGCCGCCGGACGATTGCCACCGCCGCGGCGGCCAGCGCGCCGCCGTCCTCGAATTCGAAGCTGAGGCCGTTCGGCAGGTCGTTGTCGAACCCGGGCGCCTTGACGGGCCTATAGGACAGTGCCGGCGTGCCGATGACTGCGGCTTCGACGGCGCTGGTGCAGCCATTGTGGATCAGCACGTCCGCCGCGGCCAGCCAGGGGCCGACACTGCCATCGTGGACGACATGAACATTGTCGAGGCCACGGGCGGCGTCATGCCAGAGCTGCCAGTTTTCGGAGGGATGGGGCCGGATCACGAGAGCGTCGGGCGCCAAAGTCTCGGCCAGCCCGGGCAGCAGCTTCAGGAAGGCGTCGAGCAGCTTCGTCTTGTGCCCGAGCAGCCCGGTTTTCATCTCCCGCACCCGTTCGGCGGGCACCCATTTGGCGAACCGGAGCCGGGTCTGGTTGGGCAGAAAATGATTGACCATCGAGAAGTTCGTGTTGAGCAGCGCGAACCGGCCGAAGCGGTCGCGGATTGCCGAGACCTCGGGCGCAAAGTAACCGGAGAGTTCCGGCCGCAGCAGATCGATGCGCGGGTTGCCCGAGGCAATGATCGACTTGTGCTTCAGGCCATCCGAGAGCCCAAGGACCCGGGAATCGTTCGCCCCCCAGGCAAAGATCAGCCGGACGGTAGTCACCGCCTTGCGGTCCATCCGCAGCAGCAGCATGTCGTCGGAGACGATGACCAGGCTCTCTTCGTCGAGGCCGACGATGGCGTGGCCGAGGCCATCGATGATCCGGAATAACGGGCCGTTTACAGACCTGAAACCCTTGGAGAAATAGACCGAGGGCGGGAATCTGTGCAGATGATCGCGCAGGGTCGAGCGTTTGCCGATGATCGGCCACCAACCCCGCTCGGCGGCGTGGAGCGCAAGCAGCAGCTTGGCGTCGAACTCTCGATTCAGAGTCTCGACCGGCAACAATAGCGGGCGTTCGGGCATGCTCTGGCTTCATCTCGACTGGGTTGGACCGGATGTTACGTCATTCATTGCGGCCGGTCCACATAGTCGAGTGAAAAGCAGGCGCTTTTGCCGCACCCCCGGGGTGTTGGCGATCGGCCGGCAGATCGGACGGCCGGCCGACGATGCGGAACAGGTCGGGCATGATCTCCTCGGCGGCCAAATCGTCGAAGCGGCCGAGCGCGGCGCCGAGCCGGCCGATCCGTTCGTTGACCTCGTCGAGGCCGAGGCGCGGGAACTTGTGACGCAGGTAGACCGGGTTGCCCTTCGCCTTGACCGACCGCTTCCGGATGCGCCGGTAGTTGCGGCGCAAGGCGAGTCGGATCCGCGCGGTCAGGCGCCGGGCCGGATCGGCCGGTGGCAGGGGGGGCTCGACGCATTTTTCGAGCTCGTCCATCAGACGCTCGCAGGCGAGCGGCCCGTCGAGCGCGGCGATATGCCGGTCCAGCAAGGCGCGGCGCCGCGGGTCGAGCCGGTGGGGCCCGTCGCGCCGCTGCCGGGTGATCTCGACCGCCTTGGCGATCAGCCCCTCGGCGGTCTCGAACTCGATGCCAAGCTCGTTCGGCAGGTCGTTGTCGAAGCCGGGTTGCTTGACGGGCCGGTAGGACAGCGCCGGGGTGCCGAGGATCGACGCTTCCACCGCGCTGGTGCAGCCGTTGTGGATCAGCACATCCGCCGCGGCCAGCCAGGAGACGATGTTTCCCTCGTGCACCATATGGACATTGTCCAGCCCGCTCGCCGCATCGACCCAGGTTTGCCAGTTTTCCGAGGGATGCGGGCGGATGATCAGGGTGCAGGGATGCAATTGCCTGGCAAGACCGGGGATAAGCTCGAGGAAGGCGGCCAGCAACTTCGCCTTGTGCCCGCGCAGCCCGGACCTCATCTCTTCCACCTTGTCCTCGGCGACCCAGTCCGCGAGCTTGAACCGGGTCAGGTTGGCGATGAAATGATTCACCAATGCGAAGTTGGTGTTGAGCAGCGCGAACTGGCCGTATTTCTCGCGGATACTCGCGATCTCGCTGGAGAAATAGGGCGCCAGATCAGGGCGCAGAAGATCGCCGCGCGGGTTCCCGGTCACCACCACCGGCTTTTGCGCCAGGCCGTCGGCCAGCCGAAAGACCCGGGCGTCGTTCTCGCCCCAGGTAAACGCGGCCCGAAGGTGATCGAGCACCACGGGTTCCATCTTCAGCAGCAACATCTCGTCGGAGGTGTTCACCAGGCCTTCCTCGTCGAGGCCGACGATGGTGTGTCCCAGGCCCGCGAGAATCCGGAACACCGCTTCATTGCCGGCCCGGAAATCCTTCGAGAAGTAGATCGAGATCGGGAAGCGTTGCAGGTTGTCGTGCAGGGTCGAGCGTTTTCCGATGGTTGGCCGCCAACCCCGCTCGGCGGCGTGAAGCGCCAGCAGCAGTTTTCCATCGAATTCCCGGTTCAGGGTCTCGACCGGCAACAGCAGCGAGGGTGATGACATCTTCGACTTCATTCCGGCAGGGCCCGGGCAACGCCGGGCTATTCAAGGGGGTTCGACGATCCGGTGGATCGATCGAGGGCGGAACCTATATCATTTGCCACGACCGGTCGAGCGGGGTCATGCCGATCGGGGCGGATCGCCCCTTAGAGCAAATTCCACTCAGGTAGAGCCACTCAGTTCGTGTCCGGCGCGGTGGCTCCACCGTCTGGCCGGACGCAGTGCGTGGTGGTTCCACGGGCAAGTCCGGCCTGATGGTGGACGCCCGCCGGACGCGAACCCCTTGGGGCCGCTCGAATTTTCCCCGAGCCCGGCGCGCCGTCGCTTGCCCGTAGATCCCCTACGCACTGCGCGCCGCCGCTTGGTCTCGAAAAAAATTCGAGCGGCTGAGCGGCTCTACCTGGGTGGAACTTGCTCTAGATCGCCCGGCTGGGCAGAGCCCGGCTCCTGTCGGCCGATACCACGCGCCCGTTGTCCAGTTCGTAGATCTGGTCGGCAATTTCGAGGAAAGCCGCCCGATGGGTGATCGCGATGACGGTCGACTGGTCGCGCAACGCGAGAATGTTCTTGACGATGGCACTTTCGGTCACCGGATCCAGGGCGCTGGTGACCTCGTCGAGGATCAGCAGTTTGGGCCGCTTCACCAGGGCGCGGGCCAGGGCGATGCGCTGGCGCTGCCCGCCGGAGATTTTCGCCCCCTTCTCGCCGACCGGGGTGTGAAGCCCCTCGGGCATGCTTTCGACGAAATCCAGCGCGCCGGCGGCCTTGAGTGCGGCGCGCACCTCGGGCTCGCCAATCTTCGGATCGCCCAGCGCGATGTTCGAGAACACGGTGTCGTGGAACAACACCAACTCCTGTGGCACATAACCGAGCATCGAGCGCCACTGGTGCAGTGCGAACTCGCCCAGCGGCCGGTCATCGACCAGAACCTGGCCGGAATCCGGGGTGCGGAAGCCGATCAGGAGATCGGTG
>JACZTQ010000031.1 GCA_022573605.1 Pseudomonadota bacterium
GGCTGGCCGAGCCGGTGATCGCGGTCGCTGGCGGGGTGGCGGCCAATCGCAGCCTGCGGGCCGGGCTGGCGGCCGTGGCGGCGGCCGAGGGCTTTCGCATGGTGGCGCCGCCGCTGGTGCTGTGCACCGACAACGCGGCGATGATCGCCTGGGCCGGGATCGAGCGGATCGCCGCCGGCCAGGCCGACGCGCCGGTGGTGGCGCGGCCGCGCTGGCCGCTGGACCAGGCGGCGGCGCCGATGCTGGGCTCGGGCAAGAAGGGGGCGAAGGCGTGAGCGGGCCGGTCACGATTCTGGGTCAAGGGGCCTGGGGCACGGCGCTGGGGCGGACGCTCGCCGACGCGGGCGCCGAGGTGCGGTTCTGGCGGCGCGGCGGACCGGCGGCGGTGCTGGAGGGCGCCGGGATGGTGATCTCGGCGGTGCCGGCGCAGGCGACGCGCGACGTTCTGGGCGCGCTGGCGCCGGCGTTGCCGGACGGCGTGGCGCTGGTGCTGACCGCCAAGGGGCTGGAGCGGGGCACGTTGAAGCTTCAGTCCGAGATCGCGGCGGAAGTGGCGCCGCGCCATCCGGTGGCGATCCTGACCGGGCCGAGTTTCGCCCGCGACCTGACCGCCGGGCTGCCGACGGCGGTGACACTCGCGGTGGCCGATGCGGCTCTGGGGGAGGCGTTGCAGCGCCGCCTCGCGACGCGCTCGCTGCGTCCCTATCTGACCGATGATGTCATCGGCGCCCAGATCGGCGGCGCGGTGAAGAACGTGATCGCGATTGCTTGCGGCGTGGCGATCGGGATCGGGCTGGGGGAAAGTGCCCGGGCGGCGCTGATGACCCGGGGCTTCGCCGAGATGGTGCGCCTCGGCACCGCGCTGGGCGGCCGGGCGGAGACGCTGGGCGGGCTCTCCGGGCTGGGCGATCTGGCGCTGACGGCGGCCTCGGAGCACTCGCGCAACTTCGCCTATGGGCTGGCGCTGGGGCGGGGCGTCCCGCTGGGCGAACTGGCCGCCGACGGGCGCACCTACGAGGGCGCGGCGACGGCCGGGCCGGTGGCGGCGATGGCCGCAAGGCTGGGCGTCGCGATGCCGGTCGCGGCGACGGTGGCGGCGCTGGTGGCGGGCGGGCTGGCGGTGCCCGAGGCGGTGGAAAAACTGTTCAACCGCCCGCTGCGGCGGGAGTGACGGTGGAGAAACGGGGGGATGGCAGCGGAGGACAGGTGGCGGATATGGCCATGGCGGTGTCGGGCGGGTAGAAGATTGCGGGGATCGAGTGCGCCTGCGGCGCGCCACAGGGAAGCGAGAGGGAGCGAACCATCATGGCCTACTGGCTGTTGAAGTCGGAGCCGGGCACCTGGAGCTGGGACGACCAGGTCGCCAGGGGCGATGCGGGCGAGGAGTGGGACGGGGTGCGCAACTACCAGGCCCGCAACAACATGCGGGCGATGAAGCTGGGGGATCTCGGCTTCTTCTACCACTCGGTGAAGGAGAAGCGGATCGTCGGCGTGGTCGAGATCTGCGCCGTGGCGCACCCGGACAGCACCACCGACGATGCGCGCTGGGAATGCGTCGACGTGAAGGCGGTGGGGCCGTTTCCGCGCCCGGTGAGCCTGGCCGAGATCAGGGACGAGCCACGGCTCGCGGAGCTGGCGCTGGTGCGTCAGTCGCGCCTCTCGGTGGTGCCGGTGAGCGACGTGGAGTGGCGGCTGATCTGCGAGATGGGCGGGTATCAGTGATCCTTGGTATAAGACCCGGAGGGTTCGTCATCGCACGGCCCCCGATCAGGTCGGGGGCAGGCTTTGGCCGGGCGATCTCTCGACGTCCCGAGAGATGCCCCGGTCAAGCCGTGGCATGACGGGATTACCCGCCCAGCACGCCGAATTTGGTCAGCGCCTCGCGCAGCCCCGGCGGCAGGCCGGGGTCGTCGCCGGGGGCGGCGCCGATGTCGGGGGGGGCATCCGCTGCGGCGAAGTAGCGCCAGCCCTGGAAGGCGCGGCGCGGGCGCGGCAGGGTCGGGATCAGGGCCGGCTCGAAGACGATGGCGCAGCGGCGGATGCCGTCCTCGCCGGTCACCGGCTCCAGCGCGGCGATGCGCTGGCGCACCCGGATCACGCCGCGAATCACCCAGTAGAGGGAGCCGCCCCTGAGCAGCTCGTCGGCCTGGCGCGGCCACATCCGGGTGACGTGGCGCGGGCGCGGGTCGAGCCCGGCGGCGAGGCGCTCGGCGCTGCGCCCGGATTGCCAATGAGCCAAGTCGTCGACCGTGTCGGTGCCGACGCAGAGCTTGACCAGGTGCAGGGTCGGTGGAGCCGGGTCGGGCATCGGTGTTCCTTGTTTCCGGGGGTCGGCACGGCCCCCTCCCCAACCCTCCCCCCGGCGGGGGGAGGGGGCAGGTTGCGTCAGCCGAGGCCGAGCACGTCGATCATGCTGTATTCGCCGGGTTTGCGGCTCCGCCCCCAGAGCGCCGCCTTGAGCGCGCCGCGGGCGAAGATCATCCGGTCGGTGGCGATGTGGCGCAGCACGATGCGCTCGCCCAGGCCGGCGAAGATCACCTCGTGCTCGCCGACCACGTCGCCGCCGCGCAGGGCGGCGAAACCGATATCGCCGCGCTTGCGCGCCCCGGTGTGGCCGTCGCGGCCCCGGTCGGCGACCTCCGACAGCTCCACCCCGCGCGCCGCGGCCGCCGCCTGGCCCAGCATCAGGGCGGTGCCGGAGGGGGCGTCGACCTTGTGGTGGTGGTGCATCTCGACGATCTCGATGTCGAAATCCGCATCCAGCGCCTCGGCCACCCTGGCCGTCAGCACGGTCAGCAGGTTGACCCCGAGCGACATGTTGCCGGCCCGGATCACGGTGGCGTGGCGGGCGGCGGCGGCGATCCGCGCCAGGTCCTCGCCGTCCAGCCCGGTGGTGCCGATGACATGCACCAGGCGCGCCTGGGCGGCGATATCGGCGTGCGCCACGGTGGCCGCGGGGGTGGTGAAGTCGAGCACCGCGCGGACTCCGGCGAAGACCTCCAGCGGGTCCTCGGAGACGGTTATGCCGCTGGCCTGGCCGCCCATCGCCTCGCCCAGATCGCGGCCGATCCAGGGGTGGCCGGGGCGCTCGGTGGCGCCGGCCAGCACCGCCCCCCCCTGACCCATGTCGTCACGCTCGGCGATGGCGGCCACCAGCATCTGGCCCATGCGGCCCGAGACCCCGGTGACGGCGATGGTGAGCGGGTTCTGGTCGGTCATGTCGTCTCTCCCCTGGATCAGGGACTGACTAGCAGTCCCGGCGGGGCGGGAAAAGGGCGGGTATTCGGCTTCGGCAATTGATCGCTGTCAAGGCGCGGCGCGGCTTCGGCAGGTGCGCCGCAATTCCCTAAAGCCTATGGCGAGGCCTCACCAAGGTTCCAGATGATGGACACATCGTCGGTGATTTCGATGAGCACTCTGACATTGATCTTCGCATAAACCTTGGCAATGAAAAATTTTCGATCTGGCCACGCATGACATCTCTCGAGGCCCAAAGTAGTTGGGTCGCGTGTTAACATGTACCTGAGCATACTGGTGAGCTGATTTTCCGGAAACTCCAAACCGAGGCGTATAGACAGCCGATTCAAGCCCGCCATCGCAATTTCGGAGAACTTAACCCGGTAATTCGCCATCAATTCGCGCTCTGCAATACCCTCTCGGTCTCCTGCCGAGCCCACTCGCGATCATCATCCGTGATCTCAGTGGGAACGAAGGAGTAAGCCATGAAATAGGGAATGGACTCCCCCATCTCCGCCAGACGCCATGCCTCGTTGTGGCTCAGCTCCGAAATCTCCCTCGCCGTCCGTGCGCACACAAAATCGATTACGTCGTCGAGTAGCTTGATCTCTTCAGCGGGGAGGGCGGACTGGTTCAACGATTTCTGCGCGATGAAATCCTGTTTCGGATACCCGTGATACGACCGCTCGCTGACCTGAACTCTTCCGTCCTGTTCAAGTTCTCTCAGCGCGGACTGAAGATGCCGTGCCGTCGGGCCAAACTTCTGTTTGATATAATTTTCGCCTGTCAACGGTTTTCCGAAGGCAAGAAAACAATGCATGTCTGCAAAATACAGAATCTTGTGCAACTTCACACGCCCAAGTTCCTCGGGTCGGCATGACCCGGCGATATAGTGCACGACATCGAGAAACTTGTTCCGGTCGAACTGGAAGCCTTCATCCATGATGGTCATCTCGGATGGTCATCTCGCTGTTTCGCATCAATAGTGACAGGAACGAACCAGAAACACAAGGTAATTTTCACCCGGTCATGCTGTCCCAGAAGCTCTTGACCTTGGCGAAGAAGTTCTGGCTCTGCGGGCTGTTGTCGGCGTTCTGCTGCTCGAATTCGCGCAACAGCTCCTTCTGGCGCAAGGTCAGGTTGACCGGGGTCTCGACCATCAGCTCGATAAAGAGATCGCCCTGCTGGCCCGGGCGCTGCAACGCCGGCATGCCCTTGGCGCGCAGGCGGAGCTGCTTGCCGGTCTGGACCCCCGACGGCACCTTGACCCGGGTGCGGCCGCCGTCCAGCAGCGGCGCCTCGATCTCGCCGCCGAGCGTCGCGGTGGTCATCGGCACCGGGATGCGGCAGTGCAGGTTCAGGCCGTCGCGCTGGAAGATCTCGTGCTCGGCGACGTTGATGAAAATGTAGAGATCGCCCTGCGGGCCGCCCCGGGCCCCGGCCTCGCCCTCGCCGCCGAGCCGGATCCGGGTGCCGGTCTCGACGCCGGGCGGGATCGAGACGTTAAGCGCCCGGTCCTTGCGCACCGAGCCTTGGCCGCCGCAGGCGGTGCAGGGGTTCTTGATGATCTGGCCCCGGCCCGAGCAGGTCGGGCAGGTGCGCTCGATGGTGAAGAAGCCTTGCTGGGCCCGCACCTTGCCGTGGCCGGCGCAAGTCGGGCAGCTCTGCGGCCGGGCGCCGCCCTCGGCGCCGCTGCCGGCGCAGGCGCCGCATTTGACCGAGCCGGGCACCGAGATCGTGGCCTGCTTGCCGGCGAAGGCGTCCTCGAGCGTGACGCGCAGGTTGTAGCGCAGGTCGGCGCCGCGGCTGGCGCGACCGCGTCCGCGCCCGCCGCGGCCGCGTCCGCCGCCCATGAAATCGCCGAACAGGTCCTCGAACACGTCCGAGAAGGCGCTGGAGAAGTCCGCCCCCTGGGCGCCGTGCGGGCCACGCGGCCCGCCCCCCACGCCACCCTCGAAGGCGGCGTGACCGAACTGGTCGTAGGCGGCCTTCTTCTCGGTATTCTTGAGGATGTCGTGGGCCTCGTTGACCTCCTTGAACAGGTCCTCGGACTCGGGGTTGTCCTTGTTGCGGTCGGGATGCAGGGCCCTGGCCTTCTGGCGGTAGGCCTTCTTGATCTCGTCGCCGGAGGCGCCGCGAGAAACCCCGAGCACGTCGTAGAAATCACGCTTCGCCATGGAACACGCCCAAATCCGCCGCTGCCGAGGCCGCCGTGTCTTCGCTCCGCCCCGGTTTCAGCGCGGGTGCGGGCGCGGTCCGGAGCACGCCGGGTCTCATTCGTTGTGGCCCGGCATAACCTGTCGGGCGCGCCAGCGCCAGAACCCGAATGCCCCCCCGAACAACGGCGCGAACAACGGCGCGAACAACGGTGCGAGGGGCGGGCTTTCGGGACAAACGCGCAAGGGCGCCGCGAACGGCGCCCCAGGGTCCGGTGATGGCCTCGCCCGATGTCGGATGGGGAGCCACCGGTCAGGACTTCTTGTCGTCCTGGACCTCCTCGAACTCGGCGTCGACGATGTCGTCGCCCTGTTCCACCGGCTCGTCGCCGGCCGGTTCCGCCTCCTCGGTGGCGGTGGCCGCTTCCTCCTCGGCCTGGGCCTTGTAGATCGCCTCGCCGAGCTTCATCGAGGCCTCGGCCAGAGCCTGGGCTCTGGTCTGGATCGCCTCGGTGTCCTCGCCCTCGATGACCGATTTGAGCTCGGTGACGGCGCCGGCGATCGCCTCGCGGGCGGCCTCGTCGACCTTGTCGCCGTGCTCCTTGACCGATTTCTCGGTGGCGTGGATCAGGCTTTCGGCCTGGTTGCGGGCCTCGACCAGCTCCCTGCGCTGCTTGTCGGTCTCGGCGTTCTCCTCGGCCTCCTTGACCATGCGCTCGATATCGTCGTCGGAGAGCCCGCCGGAGGCCTGGATGGTGATCCGCTGCTCCTTGCCGGTGCCCTTGTCGCGGGCCGAGACGTTGACGATGCCGTTGGCGTCGATGTCGAAGGCGACATCGATCTGCGGCATGCCGCGCGGCGAGGGCGGGATGTCCTCGAGGTTGAACTGGCCCAGCATCTTGTTGTCGCCGGCCATCTCGCGCTCGCCCTGGTAGACCCGGATGGTCACCGCCGACTGGTTGTCGTCGGCGGTCGAGAAGACCTGCGACTTCTTGGTCGGGATGGTGGTGTTGCGGTCGATCAGCCGGGTGAAGACGCCGCCCAGGGTCTCGATGCCGAGGCTGAGCGGGGTGACGTCGAGCAGCACCACGTCCTTGACGTCGCCTTGCAGCACGCCGGCCTGGATGGCGGCGCCCAGCGCCACCACCTCGTCCGGATTGACGCCGCGGTGCGGCTCCATGCCGAAGAAGGTCTTGACCTCCTCGAACACCCGGGGCATCCGGGTCATGCCGCCGACCAGCACCACCTCGTCGATGTCGGCGGCCGAGAGGCCGGCATCCTTGAGCGCGTTCTTGCAGGGCTGGATGGTGCGCTTGATCAGCTTCTCGACCAGTTGCTCGAGCTTGGCCCGGGTGAGCTTCATGGTCAGGTGCTTCGGCCCCGAGGCGTCGGCGGTGATGTAGGGCAGGTTGATCTCGGTCTGGGCCGCCGACGAGAGCTCGATCTTGGCCTTCTCGGCGGCCTCCTTGAGGCGTTGCAGGGCCAGCTTGTCGGTGCGCAGGTCGACGCCCTGCTCCTTCTTGAACTCCTCGGCCAGATAGCCGACCAGGAGCATGTCGAAATCCTCGCCGCCGAGGAAGGTGTCGCCGTTGGTCGACTTGACCTCGAACAGGCCGTCGTCGATCTCGAGGATCGAGATGTCGAAGGTGCCGCCGCCGAGGTCGTAGACCGCGATGGTCCGGGCGCCCTCCTTCTCGAGCCCGTAGGCCAGCGCCGCGGCGGTCGGCTCGTTGATGATGCGCAGCACCTCGAGGCCGGCGATCTTGCCGGCGTCCTTGGTCGCCTGGCGCTGGCTGTCGTTGAAATAGGCCGGCACCGTGATCACCGCCTGGGTGACCGGCTCGCCGAGGTATTGCTCGGCGGTTTCCTTCATCTTCTGAAGGATATAGGCCGAGATCTGGCTCGGCGAGTACTTCTCGCCGCGGGCCTCGACCCAGGCGTCGCCGTTCTTGCCCTCGACGATGGTGAAGGGGACCATCTTCTTGTCCTTGGCCACCATCGGGTCGGAGTGGCGCCGCCCGATCAGGCGCTTGATGGCGAACAGCGTGTTTTCCGGGTTGGTGACCGCCTGGCGCTTGGCCGGCTGGCCGGTGAGGCGCTCGCCGTCCTCGGAGAAGGCCACGATCGAGGGCGTGGTCCGCGCGCCTTCGGCGTTCTCGATCACCTTGGGCTGCGCCCCGTCCATGATGGCGACGCAGGAATTGGTGGTCCCGAGGTCGATTCCGATGACTTTCGACATTATTTCAGTTTCCCTCTTCTGGCGATCGGCGCCCGGGTCCGAAAACGGCCCCCTGGCTGCCATCCCGTGCTCATATCGGTTAGGCTCTGGTCCCGGCGGCTATATAGGCAGGGCGGCGAGGGGCCGCAACACTGGGCGGCAAGAAAGATACACCCTGTGACCGGGGGGTGTTCGAACGGGGCGTGCGGCATGGCATCACGGAGCGAGCGCGATATCGCGGGTTTCCGCATCCTGCCGGGGTTTCTCGCCCGGGAGGCGCAGCCGGCCATGGCCGGGGCGGTGCGCGAGCGACCCGGATTGCTCGAGAGATGGACACCACCGCACCCCTCGCCGCGCGTGCCGCCAGCGAGGCGCGGCGTCTCTTCTCCGTTTACGACCAAGGCCGCCGGCCGATCACCAAGGCGGAGACGGTCCGGCGCTCGAACGCGCGAGGATCGGGTTCGCCGCCTTCAGTTTAGTAGCCGCTGCCGCCATGTCTGCAGGCTGCGAGCAAGAGCGGCAGGACGAACGCAGGCAGCATCCGGTACAGCTTTGAGATATACAGCATGGCTTTACCTCCCGAGTTTCTGCGTGGTCTTTCGACCCTAGGGTTTGAAATATAGCTACGGGAGCGGGTGCGGGCAACGCGGAACAGGACGGAAAGGACGGAATGCCTGAGGCGGGTGAACGCGAGATCATGGGGTTCCGGCTGCTGCCGGGATTCCTGGCGCGGCCGGCGCAGGAGGAGATGGCCGCGGCGCTGCGCGCCGTGATCGCCGCGGCGCCGCCGGTGCGGCCGGTGACACGCTGGGGCCGGCCGATGAGCGTGCGCATGACCTCGGCCGGGCGGCTCGGCTGGGTGATCGAGCGGGGCCATTACCGCTATGTGGCGCGGCACCCGGAGACGGGTGAGCCGTGGCCGCCGATCCCGCCAAGCGTGCTGGCGGTCTGGCGGGCGGTTTCGGGCTGGGACGGCGATCCGGATTGCTGCCTGGTCAACTGGTATGGGGAAGGGGCGCGGATGGGGTTGCACCGCGACGTCGACGAAGGTGATTTCTCGGCCCCGGTGGTGTCGATCTCGCTGGGCGACCCGGCGCGGTTCCGCATCGGCGGGACCAGCCGCACGGACCCGACCGAGAGCGTGGTGCTGAACTCCGGCGACGTGGTGGTGATCGGCGGGCCGGCGCGGCTGGCCTATCACGGCATCGACCGGGTGATGTTCGGTGACGACGATCTGCTGCCGGGCGGCGGCCGGATCAACCTGACCCTGCGGGTGGTGACGAGCGCCTGAGTGTATACCGAGTTACGCGAAGCGTGACTTATCCAGAGCCTCGTCATTGTCGGGCTTGACCCGGCAATCCAGCTTTTAGATCAACCGGTCAAGGACTGGATGCCCGGGTCAAGCCCGGGCATGACGTGGCTTGGGGTCGGCGCGATCCGGTATTACTCTACGCCGGTGTTGGCGATGATGGAGGAAAAAATGCAACTGATCGCGGTTCTTCTGGCGGCGGCGGCGGGGTTCGCCGCGGGCGCCGTCTGGTACATGGTCAACGGCGCGCGCTGGGCGGCGGCGGTGGGGCGCAGCGGGGACGAGGCGGGGGCGGAGCGCACGGCCCTGCCGTTCGCCATCGCCATCGCCGCCAGCCTGCTGGCCGCCGGGCTGATGCGCCATGTCTTCGTCAGCGGCGGTATCAGCGGCATCGGCGGCGGGCTGCTGAGCGGGTTCGGTGTCGGCCTGTTCTTCGTCGCGCCCTGGATCGTGACCAACCATGCCTTCGCCGGGCGGCCCAGGGCGCTGTGGTGGATCGACGGGGGGCACGTGGTGCTGGCCTGCTCGGCCATCGGGCTGGTGCTGGGGGTGTTTTTGTAAGATTTCGCCGTCGCTGTCCCGGCCTCCGAGCCGGGACCTCGAGCCGCCGGGCGCAATAGCGCGAGGCCCCGGCTCGGAGGCCGGGGCTTGGGTGTGGGCCGGTCACCGCCGCCGCGCCCTGCGGCATCGTTGCAAGCCTCCCCCCCGACCCCTTCTCCGGGGCTTACGCGGCCGCATCTGCGGCCACGGTCCCCTGCGAAGCCCAGAGGGAGTGGGGGGCGAAATCGGCTTGGGCCGCGCCAGGCTTCGCTGATCGGGTTCGATCAAGGGCCGTTGCTACAAGGCGCTTCCCCGCGCCCCTCGGCGGCCAGTATTTCCAGGTAGCGGGCGGTCATGTCGGCGTCGCTTTCGGCCGGGTCCCCGATGCCGGAGTGGTCGAGCATGATCTCGCTCATGGTGGCGATCGGGCGGGACTCGGGCCAGGTTTCGGGCTGCCACAGCTTCGAGCGCAACAGCGCCTTGGCGCAGTGCAGGAAGACCTCCTCGACGGCGACCCGCAGCACGGTCAGCGGCAGCCGGCCCTTGAGGGCGCACGCCGCCAGCAGGTCCGGGTCGTCGTGGATGGTGGCGGCGCCGTTGATGCGCAGGGTCTCGCGCACCGCCGGGATCAGGAAAATCAGGCCGATGCCGGGGTGGACGAGGAGGTTGCGCAGGCCGTCGATGCGCGCATTGCCCGGCCAGTCGGGGATCAGCAGGTGGCGGTCGTCCTCGATCACCACGAAGCCGGGCCGGTCGCCCTTGGGCGAGACGTCGAGGCGGTCGCCGTCCGAGGTCGCCACCAGCACGAACGGGCTGGCGGCGATGAAGGCGCGGCAGTGGCGATCGAGATGGCCGATCACCTTGGCGGCGGAACGCGGAATCGGCGGGCCGTAGATCTCGCGCAGGCGGGTCTCGGTAGTGATGGGCATGGAGGTCAAACCGTCTATGGATGGTGAATCCGAGCGCGGGCGGGCCGCGGCCGGGAGTGCGGACCCAATCAGTGCCTGCTAGCGGCAACCTCGTCAAATGACCATCGATCCCCGGTCCGGGCCATTATCGGCGATCCTTGGTATTATCGGCCGCGCCGCCCAGCCCGCGGCGGGTTTCAAATAAAATTGTGCCCGCGACAGGACTCTCGGGGCCATGATAGGTTCGATCGGCACCGGCAAACGGGGGGCGGGCAAATGAATGCGCTGGACGACATCAGGCGGCCACTGGAGCGATGCGGCTCCCTCATGTTCACGGCGGCAATCATTTTCATGGTGCTCTATTCCGTCGGCGTCATTGTGGTGCTGAACACCGATGTGATCGGGGGCGGTTCGCGTCAGGTCGATTTCGTCGCCTTCTGGGCGGCGGCCAAACTGGCGATTGCGGGAGACCCGGCTGCCGCGTTCGACCAGGACATCCTCAGGCAAGTGCAATCGCTTCCCCCGGAGGCCACTCCAAGCGAATTGTATTGGCGATATCCGCCGGCCTTTCATATCCTGATCACGCCGCTCGGGCTGTTGCCGTATTCCGCCGCCTGGCTGCTGTTCAATCTGGTGTCGCTGTCTGCATTCGCGGCTGCTCTTTGGCGGCGGGCGGCGCCCCTGCCGATGGGGCAAAACCTGTTGTTTTGTGCACCCATCGTTTTGATTACGTTCCTTCTCGGCCAGGCCAGTCTGCTCTGGGCGGCGGCGCTGATCGCGGCATTTTCTGCTCTGGAAAGGGATCGCCCGGTGGTCGCGGGCTTGCTGATCGCGATGCTCAGCCTGAAGCCGCAACTCGGTATAATGATTCCGTTCGCGCTGGCGGCGGGGGGGTATTGGCGGGTGATATTATGGGCAAGCGTCTGGGTGTTCATTGTGCATGGCGCGGCGACGGTGATTGTCGGAGTGGAATACTGGCAGCATTTTATCGATGGCATCTTGCGAGCAGCCGAGGGGCTGGAGCATGGTGAAACGAACCGCGGACGAATGGTCTCGTTCTATGCCTTCATCCGCTTCCTCGGGTTTGCCCATTCGATATCCATTGTCTCTCAATGGCTGATGTCAGCCCTGCTGGCGGCCGGACTGGTCCTGCTTTGGATACGGCCGACGGCCCGGTTCGACCTGAAGGCCGCGGCGCTGTGCATCGCGATTCCGCTGGCGACGCCCTATTCCTTTACCTACGAGTTGACCCTGTCGATTCCGGCCGCGATCTTTATGGTCCGGAGCGGGATCGGGGTTACGGCCTTTGACCGTGTCATGCTCGCAGCCCTGATCTTCGGGCCGGTGGTGCCCTGGGTTCTCGGCAGTGTGATTCCGCTCACTCCACTCTTTGCGCCCCTTCTTCTGCTCGTGTTCGGTCGTTGTCTTGCCGAGGCGTTCCGGCCGATCACGCCGGAGCGCGCCGCCGCGCCGGGCGCCAACTGAGCGGCTCTGCCCGGGTGGAATTTGCTCCAGCGGACAGACGCCGAGGTTACTCGCCTTCGTTGTCCACTGGCGCATCCACTGGCGCGCCATCGGGTTCGGCCGGTTCCGGCGTAGCTTCCCGCACCGCCTTCGCCACCCCGACCAGCGCCGGGCGCAGCAGGCGGCCGGCGATGGTGAAACCGGCCTGCATGACCTCGATCACCGTGCCGGGCTCGGCGCCGGGGACCGGGGCCTCGAACATCGACTGGTGGCTGTGGGGGTCGAACTTCTCGCCGGTGGCCGGGCTGACCTTCTCGATCCGGTGCTTGGCGAAGGCGGCCAGAAGCTCGCGCTGGGTCAGCTCCATCCCTTCGATGAAGTCCTTCGACTTCTTGCGCAGCGCCTCGTCGACATGGCTGAGCGCCCGGTCGAGGTTGTCGTGCACGGCCAGCAGGTCGCGGGCCAGCCGGGTGCCGCCATAGGTCTCGGCATCCTTGCGCTCGCGCTCGGCCCGGCGGCGCACGTTCTCGGACTCGGCCAGCGCGCGCAGCAGCCGGTCCTTGAGCCGCGCGCATTCGGCTTCGAGCCGGGCCACCGCCCCGGCCTCGCCGATGGCGGCCTCGACCGCCCCAGCATCGACCGCGTCGGCCAGGCCCGGCATGATCTGCTCCACATCGGGGGCCTCGGACTGGGCCTCTGCCGGGGCCTCTGCCGGGGCCTCTGCCGGGGTTTCTGGCGGGGTTTCTGGCGGGGTCTCGGGCGGGGCCTCTTGCGGGGCTTCCTCGCCGGCTTCGGCCGCGGGGTCCTCGAGTTCCGCCTTGGTGGCGTCCTTGGTGGCGTTCTTGTCCGGCATCAGTCGCCTCTTTTGTCCTTGTCCTGCCGGTCGCTTGCCCGGCCGCCCAGCATGCTGCCGACCAGCCGCGCCGTGTAATCGACGATCGGCACGATGCGGCCGTAGTTCAGCCGGGTCGGCCCAATCACGCCGATGGCGCCGATCACCCGGCGGCGCGAATCGGTATAGGGCGAGATAACCAATGACGAGCCCGAGAGCGAGAAAAGTTTGTTCTCCGAGCCGATGAACACCCTCACCCCCTCGGCCTCCTCGGCCAGATCGAGCAATTGGGCCAGGTCGCGCTTGGATTCAAGGTCGTCGAACAACTGACGCATGCGGTCCAGTTCCTCGGCCCCCTGGCCCTCCTCCAGCAGGTTGGCGCGGCCGCGCACGATGAGCCGCTCGACGGCGCCGGCGCCGCCCTCGCTCCAGAGCGCAACACCGCGCTCGACCAGCCCGGCGGCGAGGGTATCGAGCTCGCTCCGGTAGGCCTCGATGTGGCGCGCGATGACGCTCTGGGCCTCGGAAATAGTCTGCCCGCGCAGATGGGCGTTGAGGAAGTTCGCCGCCGATTGCATGGCCGAGGGGGTCAGGCCGGGGGGCGGGTCGAAAATGCGGTTCTCGACCGCGCCGTCCTCGGTGACCAGTACCGCCAGCGCCCGGCCGGGGGCCAGCGAGATGAACTCGATATGGCGGATCGGCGCCTCGTGCTTGGGCGCGAACACCAGGGAAGCGCAGTGCGACAGGCCCGACAGCATCGAGCCGGCCTCGTCGAGCATGGCCGAGAGGTCGTCCTCGTGGCCGCTGAGGGAGCGCTCGATCTGGCGGCGCTCGTCCTGCGAGATGGCGCCGATCTCCAGCACCCCGTCGACGAACAGGCGCAGGCCCAGTTGGGTCGGCACCCGCCCGGCGGAGACATGGGGGCTGCCGAGCAGGCCCAGCTCTTCGAGATCCTGCATGACGTTGCGGATGGTGGCGGGCGACAGGTTGATCTCGATCGAGCGCGACAGGGTGCGCGAGCCGACCGGGTCGCCGGTGGACAGATAGGTCTCGACCAGCTGCCGGAAGATCGCCCGGCTGCGCTGGTTCAGATCGTCAAGGCTGGGCGCGGATTCGGCCATCCGGCATTCGATCTCCGGTGCGAGGCAGTCACCCGCTAGACCTAATGATGTCGAAATGCCCGGTCAATTGCGGCGGTCAATTGGGGTGGCCCGGGTGCTGGACGCCCGCCTGCCTGGCAGTTAAACCCCGGGGGGGCCATGAACCGGGCCGATCCGAACCCCAGAGGGAGAGACATTATGCGCCCATCGGGCCGCCAAGCCGACCAGTTGCGCGAGATTTCCATCGAGACCGGTTTCACCCGCCATGCCGAGGGCTCGGTGCTGATCCGGTTCGGCGATACCCATGTGCTGTGCACCGCCTCGATCGAGGCCAAGCCGCCGCCCTGGCTGCGCAAGACCGGGCTGGGCTGGGTGACGGCGGAATACGGCATGCTGCCGCGCGCCACCAACACCCGCAACCGGCGCGAGGCGAGGAACGGCCAGACCGGGCGCACCACCGAGATCCAGCGCCTGATCGGCCGGGCGCTGCGCGCCGGCACCGACCGGGTGGTGCTGGGCGAACGCCAGATCATCATCGACTGCGACGTGTTGCAGGCCGACGGCGGCACCCGCACCGCCGCGATCACCGGCGGCTGGGTGGCGCTGCACCTCGCGGCGCGGAAGCTGGTGGAAGCCAAGGAGTGCATCGAGAACCCGATCGGCGAGCACATCGCCGCGGTCTCCTGCGGGGTTTGCAACGGCGAGGTGGTGCTGGACCTGGACTATGCCGAGGACAGCGAGGCCGGGACGGATGCCAATTTCGTCATCGCCGGGTCGGGCGGGCTGGTGGAGTTGCAGGCCTCGGCCGAGGGCGCGACCTTCTCGGAGGACGAGTTCCTGGACATGCTGCGCCTGGCGCGCAAGGGGGTGGGCGAGCTGGTGGCGATACAGAAGGCGGCGCTGGAGTGAGGCGGGTTTTTCGCGAGCCCCGCCTCGTCGTCGCCTCGCACAATGCCGGCAAGGTGCGCGAGATCGGCGAGCTGATGCGGCCCTACGGGATCGAGACGGTTTCGGCCGCCGACCTGGGATTGGCGGAGCCCGACGAAACCGAGGCGACCTTCGAGGGCAATGCGCGGCTCAAGGCGCTGGCCGCCGCGCGCGCCTCCTTGCTGCCGGCGCTGGCCGACGACAGCGGGTTGACGGTCGAGGCCCTGGGGGGCGCGCCCGGCATCTACTCGGCGCGCTGGGCCGAGACGCCCGAAACTCACGAATCCGGGGGGCGCGATTTCGGCCAGGCGATGCAGACGGTGTGGCAAAAGCTGGAGGCGATCGGCGCGCCGGAGCCGCGCCGGGCGACCTTCGTCTGCGCCCTGACGCTGGCTTGGCCGGACGGGCATGACGAGACCTTCCTCGGCGCCTGCGCCGGGCGGCTGGTCTGGCCGCCGCGCGGGGAGAAGGGGTTCGGCTACGATCCGGTCTTTATCGCGCGCGGCGAGGAGAGTACCTTTGGCGAGATGGAGCCGGAGCGCAAACACGCCATCAGCCACCGGGCCGACGCCTTCCGCCAACTCGTGGCCGCCTGTTTCGGGGGGTAATACCAAGGATCGCCGATGACCAAGCAGGACCGCACCGATTTTGCCCGCAAGCACGCGGGCTGGCTGATCCCGGCCTGCGGGGCGGTGCTGCTGCTGGGCATTCTGCGCCAGAACCCGTTCGCGATGGGGGCCGGGGTTCTGGGGTTGATCTGGGTTGCCCGCGCGGTGTGGAAACGGCAATGAGCCAGGCCGACTGGCAGCCCGACTGGCAGCCCGACTGGCAATCGGCGGGCTTCGGGCTCTATATCCACTGGCCCTTCTGCCTGGCGAAATGCCCCTATTGCGACTTCAACTCGCATGTCTCGCGGGTGGTCGATCACGGCGCCTGGCGCCGGGCGCTGCTGGCCGAGATGCGCCACATGCGGGCGCTGACCGGGCCGCGCGCGCTGGATACGGTGTTCTTCGGCGGCGGCACGCCGAGCCTGATGGAACCGGCCACGGTGGCCGCCCTGATCGAGCAGGCCGAGGTTCTGTGGGGGCTGGCGGAGGGGGCCGAGATCACCCTCGAGGCCAATCCGACCAGCGCCGAGGCGGGCAAGTTCGCCGATTACGCCGCCGCCGGGGTCAACCGGCTGTCGCTGGGGGTGCAGGCCTTGGGCGACGCCGATCTGAAGGCGCTGGGGCGGTTGCATTCGGTGGCCGAGGCGGCGGTGGCGTTCGACCTTGCCCGCGAAGCCTATCCGCGGGTCAGCTTCGACCTGATCTATGCCCGCATGGGCCAGACGGTGGCCGCCTGGGAGGCCGAACTGGCCCAGGCGCTGGGTATGGCGGTGGATCATTTCTCGCTCTACCAGCTCACCATCGAGCCGGGGACGCGGTTCGGCGAGCTCTACGACCTCGGCCGCCTGAAGGTGCCCGAGGACGAGGTTGCCGCCGAGATGTATGAACTGACCCAGGCGATGACGGCGGCGGCCGGGCTGCCCGGCTACGAGGTCTCGAACCATGCCCGGCCGGGGGCCGCGAGCCGGCACAATCTGGTCTACTGGCGCTATGGCGATTATGCCGGCATCGGTCCGGGGGCGCATGGGCGGTTGACGCTGCCTGATGGGGAGCGAGTGGCGACGGTGACCGCGAGGGCGCCGGGGGACTGGTTGGCGGCGGTGGCGGGGCAGGGTCACGCGGTGGTCGAGCAAACGACCGTCAAACGGCCGGATCAGGCCACCGAATACCTGCTGATGGCGCTGCGCCTGGCCGAGGGCGCCGATCTGGCGCGCTACGAGCGGCTGGCGGGGGCGCCAATCGACGCGGCGCGGATTGCCGGGCTGGCCGGGGACGGGCTGGTGCGCCAGAGTTACGGTCAGCGCGGCGACCGGCTGGCGGCGACGGCGCGGGGCCGGATCGTGCTGAACCGGGTTCTGGCCGAGTTGCTGGCGTGACCAGGGGCGGACAATCATGTCCGCCCTACCGGGCGCAGCACTGGTGTCGGTAGGGCGGAATGATTGTCCGCCGTGGTCACGGAGGCTGAAGCGTGCGGCGCATGCTCTGGAACATCGCCGGGCTGACGTTCTTCGCTATCGGCGTGGTCGGGGCTTTTCTGCCGTTCCTGCCGACGGTCGTGTTCATGCTGCTGGCAGCCTTCTGCTTTGCTCGCGGGTCGGAGCGGCTGCACGGCTGGCTGATGAACCACCCCCGGTTCGGCCCGCCGATCCAGGACTGGCAGCGTCATGGCGCGATCCGGCGGCCCGCCAAGCGCATGGCGATGGTGGCGATCGGGCTGAGCTTCGCCCTGTCGGTGGCGCTGGGCTTTGGGGTCTGGGTGCTGGGCGTTCAAGCCCTGGCGCTGGGCGCGGTGAGCGTGTTCATCCTGACCCGGCCGGAAGGGCCTCGCAGCTAAAGCGTGTAGGGGTGGATCCGCTTCACGTTTTCCTAACCATAATTCGCGTTTGAATCAGTTTCTGTTTTATTTCAACACCTTAGGTATGTGTGCACTGTGCACACCCCCCACCGCTGATCACGCACCCGGCAAAACGCTCACGGCGAGGGTTTTTCCGGCAACAGCCCGCGCAACTCATACAGCAGGTCCAGCGCCTCGCGCGGGGTCAGGTGGTCGGGGATGATCTCGCCGAGCCGCGCCTCGACCTCCGATTTGCGCGCCGGCGGGGGCGCTTGCGCAACCCGGGCCTTGAACAGCGGCAGGGCGTCGGCGAGACCGGCGGCCGCACCTCCCTCGCGCTCGCTGGCCTCGAGCTTCTCCAGCACCTCGCGGGCCCGCGCGATGACGCTCGCCGGCAGGCCCGCCAGCCGCGCCACCTGGACCCCGTAGGAGCCCTCGGCGGCGCCCGGGCGGACCTCGTGCAGGAAGATCACCTCGCCCTCCCATTCGCGCACCGCGACGGTGGCGGCGTGAAGCCGGTCGAGCTTCTCGGCCAGGGCCGTCAGTTCGTGGTAGTGGGTGGCGAACAGGCCCCGGCAGCGGTTGACGTCGTGCAGGTGCTCGAGCGTCGCCCAGGCGATCGCGAGGCCGTCCCAGGTCGCGGTGCCCCGGCCGATCTCGTCGAGGATCACCAGCGCCCCCGGCCCGGCCTGGTTCAGGATGGCGGCGGTCTCGACCATCTCGACCATGAAGGTCGAGCGGCCCCGGGCCAGGTCGTCGGCCGCCCCGACCCGGCTGAAAAGCTGATCGACGACGCCGATCCGGGCGGCCCCGGCGGGCACGTAGCTGCCCGACTGGGCGAGGATGGCGATCAGCGCGTTCTGGCGCAGGAAGGTCGATTTGCCGGCCATGTTGGGGCCGGTCAGCAGCCAGACCGGGGCCGGGCCGTCTTCTC
>JACZTQ010000289.1 GCA_022573605.1 Pseudomonadota bacterium
AACAGATCGACGGCCCGGATGCGCCGGTGCCTGCCGACCATCTCGTGCGGGAATTCGCGCTTCTCCAGCAGGCCGATCAGGAACGGCCGCGACACGTTCAGGATGTCGGCGGCCTGCTGGGTGGTCAGCATCTGGCCGACCGGAACCAGCATCACCGCATCGCCGCGCCCGACATGGCGCAACAGGTCCATCAGCAGCGCCGACAGCGCCGGGGTCAGGACGACATCGCTGGTCTTGCCGTGATCGTCGGCGATCTTGAGCCGGGTGTCCTCGTCGCCGGTCATCCGGGACGCCAGAATGCGGCGCAACTGGTTCGCCGCCTCCTGCTCGTTCTTCGAAGGCAGGCGGCCGCCAAAAGGCTCGGCATAGCTCGCTGGCATGGTCATGGCTTGGTCTCCTTGGGTGTCCTCGTATATAATCACTATTCGAAATAAACGCAATAACCGAAATATGTGTAAACGTAGGTCGGGGCGCCTGTCATCCCCGCGAAGGCGGGGACCTCTCGGAAATTTTCGCGAGGTCCCCGCCTTCGCGGGGATGACAGGTGCTTTCGCGGGGATGACAGGGGGGCGGGTCGCCCATCCTGCCCGCACCGCCTCGCACCGCCCAAATAGATTTCCAATATAAATCAATGGGTTGACTATGTGCCCACACGTGGGCGCCTACCGGCCGCCGGCCTCGCCCCGCCGCGCGTGCCCGAGCCAGCAGCCGGCAAACAGCGCCAGCGCCAGCACCGGGTTGAGCCCGGGCGAGAACAGCAGCGCCACGAAGGCGCCGAGCGCCGCCACCGCCAGCAGCGCCTGCTCGCCCCGGTAGAAGCCGTGCGCCAGCGAATGGCGGCACTGGAACAGCGCCCCGATCACCACGATGTGCAGGTCGTAGCTCAGCACCCTCGGGGTCGCCGCCAGGGTGGCGTAGCAGATCAGCGCGGCCTTGATGTCGGGCGTCGTGGCCGGGTTGCGCCAGGCCCTCACCAGCGCCACCAGCACCGCCAGCGCGGCCACCCCGTGGACCACCATCGCGGCCTCGAACCCGGCCCCGAGGTGGCGCAGTCCGCCGTACAGGCTGGCGCCCATTTCCCAGCGCTGCTCGGCCGCGCCGGTGTTGGCGAAGACCTTGGCGGTCTCGCTGGTCGAGGCGATAAAGGCGCTCCAGGTCTCGCCCCCCAGCGCCATCCAGGAGACCGCCACCAGGGCCGCCAGCATGGCCAGGCCGCCGGCGATGGTGGTCCAGCGGGCGGTGGCGATCAGCGGCAGCGGGATGGCCGCGACCAGGTGCGGCTTGAAGCCCAGCAGGCCGAGCAGCAGCCCGGCGCGGAACGGGCGGCGGTCGATCTCCAAGAGCGCCAGGCCGAGCAGCGCGCCGACCAGGAAGCCGGTCTGGCCGTTGACCAGGATCATCGCCGTCGGCGCCACCGCCAGCGCCGCCACCAGCGCCAGCCGGTCGGGCAGGATGCGCCAGCAGGTCCAGAGGTAGAGCCCCAGGGTCAGCCCGCACCAGAGCGCCATCGCCCCCCAGTGGGGCAGCGCGGCGAACGGGGTTATCAGCAGGTGGAACGGCGGCGGGTAGTGCCAGGGCATCCAGTCGGAGAACTCGTGCCCGAGGCCGGCGACCTCGACGGCGCGGTGGGCCTGCCAGTCGTAGGCCAGCGCCGGGGCGCCGTCGAGCGCCATCCGGCCGGCCGCCCAGAAGGCGGTGAAATCCGGGATCGGCAGCCCGGTCGAGGCCAGCACCCGGGCGTCGCGGGCGATGTAGGCGAGCCAGATCAGCGCCGCCGCGTAGCCCAGGTTGACGGTCGCCAGCGTCACCAGGAGCGTCGCCGCCCGGTTGCGGCCGAGCAGGTCGTGCGGGTCGCGGGCCGGTCCGGTCACGGCGCGCCGGTCGCGTCGAGGACCGGCACAATGGCGTCGAAGAAGGACCCGGCGGTGTTCTGCTCGTCGTCCATCGGGACCAGGGTGGCGCGCCGGAACGGCTCCGGGCGCGGCAGGGGGGCCAACCCGGCGGCCGGAATATCCATATCGGCGCTTGTCATTGCTCGATCTTGCCTGTTGCGGTCCCCGGTTCGGCCGGGGCTCGGGGCGCGAGTGTAACGCGAAGTGCCGGGCAAGGGAATCCTTTGTCGCGCGGGGTGGGCCGGGTTATCTGATCGGTCCGCGGACAGACAGGAGGGCCGCCCGTGACCAGGCTCTACATCGACGCCGACGCCTGCCCGGTGAAGGGCGAAGCCGTGAGCGTGGCCGAGCGCCACGGGCTGCGCGTCCTGGTGGTCTCGAACGGCGGCATCCGGCCGAGCCCGCATCCGCTGGTCGAGACCGTGATCGTGGCCGAGGGCGCGGATGCGGCCGACATCTGGATCGCCGAGCGGATCGGGCCGGGAGACATCTGCGTCACCGCCGACATCGCGCTGGCGGCGCGCTGCATCGAGGCCGGGGGGCGGGCCTTGAGACCCAACGGCGAGGCTTTCACACCGGCCAATATCGGCAACGCGCTGGCCATGCGCGACCTGATGGCGGACCTGCGCGCCGCCGATCCGCTGGCCGCCGGGGGCGGCGCCAGGCCGTTCGGCAAGGCCGACCGCTCGCGTTTCCTCGAGGCCCTGGAGCGGATGGTGCGGGCGGCGGGGCGCAGCCCCTAGCGCGGTGCCAGGGCCGCCAGCGCCACCACTGCCAGCATCGACGCCGCCATGGCGATGTTGATGGCCGACTGCGCGCGCGGCGGCGAAGCTGATCATGCGCCTCTTTAGGGGCCGCCCCCGGGACCGGTCAACTTCGCGCCCGAGTTCGTGACCGCGGCGCTCTGGAACTTCGCGCGAATCGGCGTTAAGCTTTTGACCGGAAGGCCGTGCGGTGTCCGGTGGTGTTCCTGCCCGGAAACAGTCTCGACGGCGGTGGCCTTGCCGCTCCCGGTAACCGGGGCCGGGTAACAGTAGGGATGCGCCATGAAAGTCGCCGAGATCCTGAAGCAGAAAGGCCAGGACGTGATCAGTGTCCGGCCGACCGAGTCGATCGAGAACCTGTCGCATCGGCTCAGGCTGGCGCGGATCGGCGCCATGGTGGTGCTCGGCGAGGGCGGCGCGCTGGACGGCATCATCTCGGAGCGCGACATCATCCACGGCATCGCCGAGCACGGCGCGCGTTGCCTGGAGCTGACGGTGGCCGACCTGATGACCCGGCGGGTGATCACCTGCACGCCCGACGACAGCGTCACCCGCATCTCGCGGATCATGACCGAGAGCCGCATCCGCCACCTGCCGGTGGTCGAGGGCGGCAACCTGGTCGGCGTGGTCAGCGTCGGCGACGTGGTCAAGAACCGGATGGACGAGCTGTCGCTCGAGGCCAACGTGCTGCGCGACCTCGCGATTGCCGGGCATTAAGGGCTGGTTTTACCCAGGCGGAGCCACGTCATGCCACGGCTTGGCCGGGGCATCTCCCGACAATGCGTGAGATTGTCCGGTCGAGCCGGACAATGACGGCAAGCCTCGACGGCGAGGAATTGCCGGCGCCCGTCCGCCTTCACCGCCGTTTCTTCAGATAGACGTAGAGCGCACCGGCGCCGCCGTGGCGCGGGTGGGCCTGGTAGATGCCGACAATCCCGGCCGCGTGGGGGCCGCCGCGCAGCCAGCGCGGGGCCTGCCGGCGCAACAGCCCGTCTTCCTCGCGCATGAACGGGGCATCGTCGGAATTGCGCCTCTTGCCGCCCTTGCCGGTGATCACCAGGATCAGCCGCTGGCCGCCCGCCAGCGCCTCGCCGATGCGGCGCTCCAGCGCCCGGTGGGCGCGCTCGGCGGTCATTCCGTGCAGGTCGATGCGGCCGTCCGGCGCGCGCTCGCCGCGCCGCAGCCGCTCGGCGTTGCGGCGGTCGAGCCCGGGCTCCGGGCGGCCGACCGGGGCGACCGCCGGGCCGGCCAGGTCGATGCTGATCGCGGGCGGCTTTCCCGAGCCTGCCGGGCGCAGGATTTGCGGTGCCCGG
>JACZTQ010000290.1 GCA_022573605.1 Pseudomonadota bacterium
GGAACGGGCACGGTGGGGGCGGCCGGAGCCGGGGTGGGGACGGGTGGGGCGGCGGCCGGAGGCGTCGCCGCCAGGGCGGTTGCTCTGGTCGAGCCTCTGGTCGCGGAGCCGGCGATCGGGCCTCCGCCGGTCCGGATTCCGGCTGCCGCGGGGCGGGCCGGTGGCGCTCCGGCCGGCGCCTCGCCGGTGGCCTGGCAGGCCGCCAGCAGGGCGGCCCCGACCGGCCCCCCGATCAGCAACCGGGCCAGCCCGGCCAGGAGACTCGCGCGGGGCATCAGCCGGTGCTCTTGGCGCCGCGCATCATGGCGCAGACCCCGGTGCGGGTGACCTCGGTCAGCCCGAGCGGGCGCATCAGGTCGATGAAGCCGTCGATCTCGGCGCTGCTCTGGGCCAGTTCGAAGATGAAGCTCTCCAGGGTCACGTCGACCACCCGGGCGCCCATCAACTCGGCCATGCGCAGCGCCTCGACCCGGTGCTCGCCGGTCGCCACCACCTTGATCAGCGCCAGTTCGCGCTCCACATGGGCGCCCTCGACGGTGAGGTCGGCAACCCCGTGGACCGGCACCATGCGGCCGAGCTGGGCCTTGATCTGCTCGATCACCGCCGGGGTGCCGACAGTCACGATGGTGATCCGCGAGAGGTGGCCGAGCTGGTCGGTCTCGGCCACGGTCAGGCTCTCGATGTTGTAGCCGCGCCCGGAAAACAGGCCGATCACCCGGGCCAGCACACCGGGCTCGTTGTCGACCAGCACGCCGAGGGTGTGGCGCTCCTCGGCCTCGGCATGGGTGTCGCGCAGGTTGTAGGCCGAGTGGCTGGTCGAGCCGGGCTTGAGGGTAAGCGGGTTCATTTGTTTTCTCCCTATGACCGGTTCAGACCATCACCGCGCCGGCGCCGCCGATGGCGTCCTCGGTCGAGGCTTCCCCCAGCAGCATCTCGTTGTGGGCCTTGCCCGAGGGGATCATCGGGAAGCAGTTCTCGTGCTTCTCGACGGCGCAGTCGAAGATCACCGGGCCGTCATAGGCCAGCATCTCCTCGATCGCCGCGTCCAGATCGGCCGGATCGGTGCACTTGATGCCCTTGCAGCCGAACGCTTCCGCCAGTTTGACAAAGTCCGGCAAGGCCTCGGAATAGCTGTGGGAATAGCGCTCGCCATGCAGCAGTTCCTGCCATTGGCGGATCATGCCGAGGCGCTCGTTGTTGAGGATGAACTGCTTGACCGGCAGGTTGTACTGCACCGCCGTGCACATCTCCTGCATCACCATGATCCAGGACGCCTCGCCGGCGACGTTGATCACCAGGCTGTCGGGGTGGGCGATCTGGACCCCGATCGAGGCCGGCAGGCCGTAGCCCATGGTGCCGAGCCCGCCCGAGGTCATCCAGCGGTGGGGCTCCTCGAAGCCGATGAACTGGGCCGCCCACATCTGGTGCTGGCCGACCTCGGTGCAGATGTAGCGGTCGCGGTGCTTGGTCAGCGCCTCGAGCCGCTGGACCGCGTATTGCGGCTTGATGGTCTTGTCGGAGGGCGCATAGCGCAGGCAGTCGACCGCGCGCCACTCGGCGATCTGTTTCCACCATTTGGCGATCCCGTCGGCGCGGGTTTTCGAGCCGCGCTCGCGCCACAGCGCCAGGATGTCGCCCAGCACATTGCCGACATCGCCGACGATGGGCACGTCGACCCGGATGTTCTTGTTGATCGACGAGGGGTCGATGTCGATGTGGACCTTGAACGAGCCGGGCGAGAAGGCGTCGAGCCGCCCGGTGATGCGGTCGTCGAAACGGGCCGCGACGCAGAGCATGTAGTCGCAGCCGTGCATCACCATGTTGGCCTCGTAGGTGCCGTGCATCCCCAGCATGCCGAGCCAGCGCTCGCCCGAGGCCGGGTAGGCGCCCAGCCCCATCAGGGTCGAGGTGACCGGGAAGCCGGTGGCGCCGGCCAGGTCGCGCAAGCGCGTGCTGGCCTCGACGCCGGAGTTGATCACCCCGCCGCCGGAATAGATCACCGGGCGCGCCGCGGTCTCCAGCATCTCGACCGCGGCCAGGATCGCCTCCGGGTCGCCCTTGGTGCGCGGCCCGTAGGTGTAGCTGCCGGCCTCCGGGGGGGCGGCATAGGCGCCGGAGGCGAACTGCACGTCCTTGGGGATGTCGACCAGCACCGGGCCGGGCCGCCCGGTGACGGCGACGTGGAAGGCCTTGTGGATGGTCGCGGCCAGCGCGTCGGTGTCGCGCACCAGCCAGTTGTGCTTGGTGCAGGGCCGGGTGATGCCCACCGTGTCGGCTTCCTGGAAGGCGTCGTTGCCGATCATGAAGGTCGGCACCTGGCCGGTCAGCACCACCAACGGGATGCTGTCCATCAGCGCGTCGGTCAGGCCGGTGACGGCGTTGGTGGCGCCGGGGCCCGAGGTGACCAGCACCACGCCGGGACGCCCGGTCGAGCGGGCATAACCCTCGGCGGCGTGGACCGCGCCCTGTTCGTGGCGGACCAGGATGTGGCGGATCTCGTTCTGCTGGAAGATCTCGTCGTAGATCGGCAGCACGGCGCCGCCGGGATAGCCGAAGATCACCTCGACGCCCTGGTCCTTCAGGGCCTGGACGACGATTTCGGCGCCGGTCATTTCGCCAGACATCTAACTTCTCCGTTTGCCAGCGGGCAGAAACAAAAAAGGCCCCGTCGGGGGGGCCATGCGCGCGTTGTCCGGGAGGGGCTCAGCCCATCCGGTTACCGCGCGCCGTGGTTACAAGAATCTGCCGCATCGTCCGCACCTGGTTTTGTTCGCAGGCGCAGCAATAACACAGAACGACTCCGGGTCAACCAGCATTTTCAGCCATTTCTGTCGCCAAGCGCAGATTTTCCGCAGCATTGTGACTGTTGAGCACCTGCCAGTGAAACATCTGGTTGCGCAGCCAGGTCAGTTGGCGCTTGGCGTAGCGCCGGGTGGCGGTTTTGGCGCGGCTGGCGGCCGCGTCGAGCGAGATCTCGCCGGCGAGGTGCGCCATCAGTTCCGGCGCGCCGAGCGCCTTCATGCCGGGCAGGCCGGGGTCGAGGCCGAGCGCCATGACCCGGGCGGCCTCGTCGAGCGCGCCCTGCTCGAGCATGGCGTCGAAGCGGGCGTCGCAGCGGGCCATCAGCCAGGCGCGCGGCGGGGTCAGGGCGAAGGCCACGGTCCGGTCGAGCGGGAGCAGGGCAGGGGCGGTCGTGCCGTGCCATGCGGCGAGGCCGGTGCCGGTCGCCTGGAGCACCTCCCAGGCGCGCAGCACCCGCGCCGGGTTGGCCCGGTCGAGGGCGGCGGCGGTTTCCGGGTCGCGCCGGGACAGTTCGGCGTGGAGCCCGGCGAGGCCGAGGCGCTGGAGCTCGGCCTCGGCGCTGGCGCGGATCTCGGGCGGGATCGGTGGGATCGGCGCCAGGCCCTCGGTCAGGGCCTTGAAGTAGAGCCCGGTGCCGCCGGTGATGATGGGCCTGAGATCGCGGGCGCGGCATTGCTCCAGCGCCTCGGCGAGGTCGCGCAGCCAGGCGCCGGCGGAATACTCGGCCTCCAGCGCCAGGTGGCCGTAGAGGAAATGCGGCGCCCGGGTCTCGTCGTCAGGCGTGGGGCGGGCCGAGAGGATGCGCCAGTCGCGATAGACCTGCTGGCTGTCGGCGTTGATCACGGCGCCGCGCAAGCGCCGGGCCAGGGCGAGCGCCAGGGCCGACTTGCCGCTGGCGGTGGGGCCGGCGATCAGGATGGGTTTGGGCATCGCGGTTTCAAGCGGCCACGATGCGTGCGCTGAGCGCGGCGTCGGCGGGGGCAGGGGTCATCGGCGGCGGGGCTCCTCCGGCGGCGGGGCGGGCGGTGGCAGGATAGCAAGGCGGGGCGGGGAGGCAAGTGTGGGGGGCGGGGTCAGTCGTATCCAGGGTTGAAATCCGATCGGCGGCTTCCGGCCCTATTACCGACATTGCTCCGAAAGTCGGGAACGTGCCATCTATGGA
>JACZTQ010000291.1 GCA_022573605.1 Pseudomonadota bacterium
GCGGGCTGGTCGCGGTCGGCTTCCTGGTCGGCGCCACGCTTTCGGGCCTGGCCGGCTTCATCGGCATGCTGGTCTCGGTCCGGGCCAATGTGCGCACCGCCCAGGCCGCGAGCAAGAGCCTGGGCGAAGCGCTTGGGATCGCCTTCAAGTCCGGCGCCGTGACCGGGCTGCTGGTGGCGGGCCTCGCACTGCTGGGGGTCGCGGGCTATTTCACCTTCCTGACCAAGTTCATGGGCTACGCCTCCAGTGACCGCACGGTCCTGGACGCTCTGGTCGCGCTCGGCTTCGGCGCCTCGCTGATTTCGATCTTCGCCCGTCTCGGCGGCGGCATCTTCACCAAGGGCGCGGATGTCGGCGGCGATCTGGTCGGCAAGCTCGAAGCCGGCATTCCGGAAGACGACCCGCGCAACCCGGCCACCATCGCCGATAATGTCGGCGACAATGTCGGCGACTGCGCCGGCATGGCCGCCGATCTGTTCGAGACCTATGCGGTGACCATGGTCGCCACCATGTTGCTGGGCTCGATCTACTTCTCGGGCAGCCCGGTCGGCGAGGCGGTGATGATGTACCCGATGGCGATTGGCGCTGCCTGCGTGATCACCTCGATCATCGGCACCTTCTTCGTCAAGCTGGGCCCCAGCAAGTCGATCATGGGCGCGCTCTACAAGGGCTTTTTCGCCACCGGCGTGATGTCGCTGATCGTGCTCTACCCGGTGACGGCGCTGATCTTCCCGGACGGCATGGCGACCGTGTTCGAGGCGCCGGGCCTGAGCTTCACCGCAATGGACCTGTTCTGGTCCGGCGCCGTCGGCCTGGCGG
This sequence comes from Pseudomonadota bacterium, assembly GCA_022573605.1. Taxonomy (GTDB): domain Bacteria; phylum Pseudomonadota; class Alphaproteobacteria; order Rhodobacterales; family Rhodobacteraceae; genus Thermohalobaculum. The sequence goes on from JACZTQ010000291.1 coordinate 820, forward strand.
TGACCTCGGCGATCATCGTCATCACCGAGTACTACACCGGCACCGGCTACCGCCCGGTGCGCTCGATCGCCCAGGCTTCCGTTACCGGTCACGGCACCAACGTGATCCAGGGCCTGGCGGTCTCGCTGGAGGCGACCGCCCTGCCGGCCCTGGCGATCATCGCCGGTATCATCGTCGCCTTCCAGTTCGCCGGCCTGTTCGGCATCGCCATCGCGGTGACCACCATGCTGGCGCTGGCCGGCCTGGTGGTGGCGCTCGACGCTTTCGGCCCGGTCACCGACAATGCCGGCGGCATCGCCGAGATGGCCAAACTGCCGGAGGACGTGCGCAAGACCACCGACGCGCTGGACGCGGTCGGCAACACCACCAAGGCGGTGACCAAGGGCTACGCCATCGGCTCCGCCGGACTGGGCGCGCTGGTGCTGTTCGCGGCCTACACCGAGGATCTGAAGCACTTCGCCGCCAATGCCGTGCCGGGTTCGTATTTCGACGGGGTCAACGTCGATTTCTCGCTGACCAACCCTTACGTGGTTTCAGGCCTGCTGCTCGGCGGCCTGCTGCCGTTCCTGTTCGCCGGCCTCGCCATGACGGCGGTCGGCCGCGCGGCGGGCGCGGTGGTCGAGGAGGTGCGCCGGCAGTTCCGCGAGAAGCCCGGCATCCTGGCCGGCACCGAGAAGCCGGATTACGGCCGCACCGTCGACATGCTGACCAAGGCCGCGATCAAGGAGATGATCATCCCCTCGATGCTGCCGGTGCTCTCCCCGATCGTCTGCTTCTTCCTGGTCGAGGCGATCGCCGGCAAGGACGCCGCCTTCTCGGCGCTGGGCGCGATGCTGCTGGGCGTGATCATCACCGGGCTGTTCGTGGCGATCTCGATGACCTCGGGCGGCGGCGCCTTCGACAACGCCAAGAAGATCATCGAGGACGGCTTCACCGACAAGGACGGCGTGCTCCACGGCAAGGGCTCGGACGCCCACCATGCGGCGATCACCGGCGACACCGTCGGCGACCCCTACAAGGACACCGCCGGCCCGGCCATCAACCCGATGATCAAGATCACCAACATCGTGGCGCTGCTGCTGCTGGCGGTGCTGGCGCAGTAAGCGATTTCAAGCGAAGTGACTTCACTTCGCGACTCGGAAATCGCGGCAAACCAATTAGGCTCTGATCCGGGCTGAATGCCGCGACAGATTGAAGAGCCCCGCCCCGGCGGGGCTCTTCGCGTTTTGGGCCGGGAGGCAACGGCGATTGCACCCCTCCCCCGCCTGCGCTAATCAACGCGGGACGCGAGGGAAGCCGCCCGATGATCTACGAAACACCGCAAGCCTATCTCGAAGCGCCGCAGAAAGCGGTGGCGCTGTTCGGCATGTCGGGCTTGGGCAAGACCCGCACCGCGGCGATGCTGCGCGGCGAGGGCGACTGGTTCCACTACTCGATCGACTACCGCATCGGCACCCGCTACATGGGCGAGCACATCGTCGATAACTTCAAGCGCGAGGCGATGCGCACCCCGTTCCTGCGCCAGTTGCTGCGGACCGATTCGATCTATATCGCCTCGAACATCACGTTCGAGAACCTGGCCCCGCTGTCGACCTATCTGGGCAAGCCGGGCGACCCGGCCAAGGGCGGCATCCCGTTCGAGGAATACGTGCGCCGCCAGCGCCTGCACCGCGAGTCCGAGATCGCCGCGCTCAGCGACACGCCGCTGTTCATCGACAAGGCGCGCGACATCTACGGCTACGCCAATTTCCTCTGCGACACCGGGGGCTCGATCTGCGAGGTGGCCGATCCGGACGACCCGGACGACCCGGTGCTGGAGCCGCTGGCCCGCCATGTGCTGCTGGTGCAGATCAGGGGCGCGCAGGTGCAGGCCGACGAACTGGCCCGGCGCTTCGAGAAAAATCCCAAACCGATGTACTACCCGGAGGCGTTCCTGCGCGAGGCCTGGGCGGACTACACCGCCGAGACCGGCACGCCCGAGGACAAGATCGACCCGGATCACTTCATCGTCTGGGGCTTTCGCCGCCTGCTCGCCCACCGCCTGCCCCGCTACGACGCCATCGGCGCGCGCTGGGGGGTGACGGTGGCGGCGGCCGGGATCGAGGGCTTGCGCTCGCCGGCCGATTTCGACGCGCTGATCGCCGAGGCGATCGGGCGGCGGTAGCGCCCTGGGGGCAGCGCCGCAGACCCCCACCCTGTCCCTCCCCCTTTCAGGGTGAGGGGACGCCAGTTGAACCCTCGGGCTCTGCGTCCCCCGCCCCTGAAAGGGGAGGGGACAGGGGAGGGGTTTGCGACGGTCGTCACCTGTCACGAGGTCCACCCGCTTGCCCCGGACCTGCTCACACTCTATCTCAACCGTTCCAGAAACCCGGAAAGCCAAGACCGATCATGCCGATCAAGATCCCCGCATCGCTGCCCGCCCACGACGTGCTCCGGCGCGAGGGGGTGATGGTGATGTCTTCGGCGGAGGCGGCGCGCCAGGACATCCGGCCGTTGCAGATCGGGCTGCTGAACCTGATGCCCGACAAGGTGCGCACCGAGACCCAGATCGCCCGCCTGGTCGGCGCGACCCCGTTGCAGATCGAGCTGACCCTGGTGCGGATGACCGATCACCGCCCGAAGAACACCTCGGCCGAGCACATGGAGGCGTTCTACACCAGCTTCGCCGAGGCCCGGTCGCGCCGGTTCGACGGCTTCATCATCACCGGCGCGCCGATCGAATTGCTGGCGTTCGAGGAGGTCACCTACTGGGACGAGCTGATCCGGGTGTTCGACTGGACCCAGAGCCACGTGCAGTCGACCTTCGCCATCTGCTGGGGGGCGCAGGCGATGCTGCACCACTTCCACGGGGTGCCGAAGCACGCGCTGGAGGCCAAGGCGTTCGGCTGCATCCGGCACCAGAACTGCGCGCCGGGCTCGCCTTACCTGCGCGGTTTCTCGGACGATTTCACCATTCCCGTCAGCCGCTGGACCGAGATCCGCGAGGCCGACCTGCCGGCGGGGGCCGGGTTGAACGTGCTGATGCGCGCGCCCGAGACCGGGCCCTGCCTGATCGAGGACCCGGAGCACCGGGCGCTCTACATGTTCAACCACATCGAATACGACACCACCTCGCTGGACGAGGAATACCGGCGCGA
>JACZTQ010000292.1 GCA_022573605.1 Pseudomonadota bacterium
GCCTGGGCCTATCGGCGCGCGCGGGGGCGCGAGGGCCTCGGGCTCGGTGATATCAAGCTGTTCGCCGCCGCGGGTGCCTGGGTCGGCTGGCAGGGACTGCCCTCGGTGCTGCTGATCGGCGCTGCCGCCGGGCTGGCGGCGGCGGTCCTGCTCGGCCGGGCGAAACCGGACCAGCCGGTCCCGTTCGGGCCGTACCTGGCGCTCGGGCTGTGGCTCACCTGGCTCCACGGGCCGGTGAATTTGCCGTGGGGCTGATCCATCGACCCTGCCGCGCCCTTCCCCGGCCTCCGAGCCGGGATCTCGTTCCGTCGAGCCCCGCGGGTGCGCCCCGCGGGTCGGGGCCCCGGCTCGGGGGCCGGGGAGGTGCGGGATTTGGCGGTGGGTCCGGCCAGCGCGGAGGTCCGGACTGCGGCGATAGAGCGCCTCGCAGGGTATGTGACCGGCGGCGTGTGGGTGCCCACATCTGGGCACATACCTAACCTATTGAAAGACAAAGAAAATCGATTCAAGGGTGACTCATGGTTAGCAAGGCGTGAACCGGTTCGGCGGCAAAACGCTTTGGGGTTTCGGCAGTGCTTCGGCAGTGCCGGAAAGCCGGGGCGCCCGGTGGCCGTCAAGGGGCTGTTCCGGGAGCGGTCCGGCGGCAGGGCGCGGCGGCAGCGCACCGTTCAAGAGGGTTCGTCAAGAGGGCTCGCGCGGGGGATGGTGCGCAGGATGCGCACCCTGCGCTTGCTATTCCGGAACCAACGATAGCGCCCGGGGGCTTCGGCTTCCGGGCGTTTTCCCGTGATCCGGCGGGGCCGGACTTTTGATCCCGCCACGCCATTTCGGCGGGCACGTCTCCTTTGGGCAAAGACCGCTTTCCGGCCGTTTGCCGCCGACCGGATTTCCACCCGACACCCCCCGCCCGCCAGCGCCGTTTCGGACCCCGCCCGGCGGTGATACACTCCGCCCATGGAAGCCAGGGTCGAAGACAGCGATTCGTTTCAACGCGCGTTCGGCGAGGCGCTGATCGCGGCGGGCAAGCTCGACCAGCCCGGACTGGAGCGGGCGACCCGCCTCGCCAACGGGCGCGACGAGCGGCTGGCGGGCGTGCTGGCCAAGCTCGGGCTGGTCAACGAGCGCGATCTGGCGGCGGCGCTGGCGGCGCAACTGAACGCCCCCCTGATCGAGCAGGTCCACATCCCCGACGCCCCGCTCGAGATCGAGCAACTGAGCGCCAAGTTCCTCAAGCAGCGGCGCATCCTGCCGCTGGCCGAGACCGAGGACGGCTATGTGCTGGCGATGGCCGACCCGCTCGACCAGTATGCCATCGAGGCGTTCGAGCTCGCCACCGGCCGCGCATCGATCATCTGCGTCGCCGAGCCGGGCCTGATCGAGCGCGCCATCGACCGCCTCTACGGCGAGCGGCTCGGCGAGGTGACCGACGCCGCCGCCGCCCTCGATGCCGATCAGGGCGAGGACCTCGACGTCGAGCGCCTGAAGGACCTGGCGAGCGAGGCGCCGGTGATCCAGCTGGTCAACTCGCTGATCGCCCAGGCGGTGGAGACCCGCGCTTCCGATATCCATATCGAGCCGTTCGAGAACGAATTCCGCGTGCGCTACCGGATCGACGGCATCTTGCAGGACAGCGCCCCGCTGGCCGACCGGCTGCGCGCGGCGGTGGTCTCGCGGATCAAGATCATGGCCCGGCTCGACATCGCCGAGCGCCGCCTGCCGCAGGATGGCCGGGTGAAGATGATCGTGCGCGGCAAGCCGATCGACCTGCGCATCTCGACGATGCCGATCATGCACGGCGAATCGGTGGTGATGCGGGTGCTCGACCGCGACAGCGTCGAGTTGGACCTCGACGTGCTCGGGGTGCGCGAGCCCAGCCGCACCCGCCTCGACGAGATCCTGGCCGAGCCGCACGGCATCTTCATGGTCACCGGCCCCACCGGCAGCGGCAAGACCACCACGCTCTATGCCGCGCTGTGCGCCATCAACAGCCCGGAGAAGAAGGTGGTGACGGTCGAGGACCCGATCGAGTACCAGCTCGACGGCGTCAACCAGGTCCAGGTCCGGCCCGGCATCGGGCTGAGTTTTGCCAATGTGCTGCGCGCGATGCTGCGCCAGGACCCGGACATCATCATGGTCGGCGAGATCCGCGACGGCGAGACCGCCCGCATTGCCGCCCAGGCGGCGCTGACCGGGCACCTGGTGCTCTCGACCCTGCACACCAACGACGCCGTCAGCGCGGTCACCCGGCTGCTCGACATGGGGGTCGAGGATTACCTGCTGACCTCGACCCTGACCGGGATCGCGGCCCAGCGCCTGGTGCGCCAGCTCTGCCCGAAGTGCCGCGAGCCCTATGTCGCCATGGACGAGATCGTCGAACGGTTCGCCCTGCGCCAGCATCGCCCGGAGGGCGAGATCACCCTGTTCCACGCGCGCGGCTGCGAGGCCTGCAACGGGCGCGGCTATCTCGGCCGCACGGTGGTGATCGAGGCGCTGAAGATGACCGACCGCATCCGCGCCCTGGTGCTGCGCCATGCCGATGCCGCCGAGCTTCAGCGGGCGGCGGTCGAGGAGGGCATGCGGACGATGTTCGAGGACGGCGTCACCAAGGCCCTGGACGGCATCACCACGCTCGAGGAAGTGATGCGCACGACAAGGGACGTCTGAGCGGTGGCGCAGTTCGAGTACAAAGCCATCGCGCCCGGCGGCGAGGTGGTGTTGGGCGAGATCGCCGCCGACAGCCGCGAGGCGGCGATCGGCGGGCTGCGCCGCAAGGGCGTGGTGCCGTTGCGGGTCGCCGAGGCGCGGAGCAGTGGCGGGCGGCGGGTGTTTGCCTCGCTGAAGCGGCGCAAGCCCAACGTCAAGGACCTGATGCTGTTCACCCGCGAGCTGGCCATCCTGCTGGCGGCCGGCATCGCACTCGACCGGGCGCTGGCAACCCTCGATCGGATCGTCGTCGATGGCCCGATGCAGGGGCTGCCCGGACAGGTGCTCGACGAGGTCAAGGGCGGCGCCTCGCTGGCCGATGCCTTGGCCTCGCGCGGCGACGTGTTCCCGGCCTTCTACGTCGGCATGGTTCGGGCCGGCGAGGCCGGGGGCTCGCAGGTGCTGGTGCTCGAGCGGCTCGCCGACATGCTCGAGCGCAGCGAGGCGCTGAAGGCGAACATCCGCTCGGCGCTGCTCTATCCGCTTTTGGTGCTGATCATCACCGGGGTCTCGCTGGTGGTGCTGCTGGTGTTCGTGATCCCCGAGTTCCGCCCGATCTTCGAGGATGCGGGGGCGGAGCTGCCGCTGACGACGCGCATCGTGATCGCCTTTTCGGACTTCGCCGTGGAGTGGGGCTGGCTGTTGCTGATCGCCCTGCTGGCGGCCCTGCTGGCGCTCCGGCGCTTCAGCCTGTCGGAGGCCGGGCGCCTGCGCCTCGACCGCTGGCTGCTGGGCGCGCCGCTGCTGGGCGAGTTGGTGCGCCGGATCGAAACGGCGCGGTTCTGCCGCAGCCTCGGCACCCTGCGCGCCAACGGGGTGACGCTGATCGACGCCGTCGGCATCGCCGCCGGCACGCTCGGCAACCGGGCGGTCTCGGAAGCGGCGCGCCAGACCATCGGGCCGCTGGCCAAGGGCGAGGGGCTGTCGACCCCGATGCGCCGCACCGGCTGCTTCCCGCCGCTGGCCTTGCAACTGATCGAGGTCGGCGAGGAAAGCGGCAAGCTGGCGGATATGCTGTTGCAGGTCGCCGACGTCTACGACAAGGAGGTCGAGCGCAGCATCGAGCGCCTGCTGGCGCTGCTGGCCCCCCTGGTGACCATCCTGCTTGGCTTCTTGATCGCCTTTATCATCGGCTCTATACTTGCCGCCATCCTGGGGACCTACGACATTGCTTTGTAAGATAAAATCCAGATTTCCGGAAAGAAGGACGAAGATGCGGCACGC
>JACZTQ010000293.1 GCA_022573605.1 Pseudomonadota bacterium
GTCGAGGACGCCCGCGCCACCGTCGCCGAGCGGCTGGCGCAGACCTTCGGCGACAAGCGGCTCGAACTGCTGGAGAACGACCTGGCGGCGGGCCGGATCCCCGCCCCGATGGTCCAGACCGGGGTCGGGGGCGCCGCGGAATCGCTGTTCGGCGCCTCCCGCTACCTGTCGCGCAGCGACAGCCGGCAGATCGGCCTGGCCTATGCCCAGCTTGCCATCTATCTCGACCCGGACCTGGTCGAGGCCCGGCTGCTGATCGCCCGGCTGCTGTATCGCGACGAGCAGTACGACCTCGCCATCGCCGCCTTCGAGGCGATCCCGGCCGACGCGCCGGAGGCCTTCGACGCCGCGATCGGCCGGGCCGAGGCGATGCAGCAGGCCGGCCGGACCGACGAGGCGATCGCCGCGCTGCGCGCAACCGTGGCCGCGCATCCCCGCTCGATCGAAGCGCATACCTCGCTCGGCGACATGCTGCACCGCGACAGCCGGTTCGCCGAAGCGGGCGTCGCCTATGACGGCGCCCTGGCGCTGGTGCCCCACCCCGAACAGCGCCACTGGCAGTTGTTCTACCAGCGCGGCATCGCCTTCGAGCGATCCGACCAGTGGCCCCGCGCCGAGGCCGATTTTCTCCAGGCGCTGGAGCTCGAGCCCGACCAGCCGCGGGTGCTGAACTATCTCGGCTACAGCTGGGTCGAGATGGGCGAGCATCTCGGCGAGGCGCAGGCGATGATCGAGAAGGCCGTCGAGCAGCGCCCCGAAGACGGTTACATCGTCGACAGCCTGGGTTGGGTGCTCTACCGGCTCGGCGATTTCGCCGGCGCCGCCCGGCATCTGGAGAGGGCGGTCGAACTCAAACCTGTCGATCCGGTGGTCAACGACCATTTCGGCGACGCGCTGTGGATGATCGGGCGGCGCATCGAGGCCCGGTTCCAGTGGAAGCGCGCGCTCTCCTTCGAGCCCGAGGACAAGGACGCCGGACGCATCCGCCGCAAGCTCGCGGAGGGTCTCGACGCGGTGCTGGAAGAGGAAACCGCGGCCGGCAACCCGGCGATCATCCAGAGCGACGGGGCGGAGACCGGCCCGAGCGCCAATGACGGCGGCTGAGCCGGCCCTGAGGGAGGCGGCGCCCGCCAAGGTCAATCTCTACCTGCATCTCTGCGGCCGCCGGGCCGACGGCTATCACCTGCTCGACAGCCTGGCGGTGTTCCCCGCCATCGCCGACCGGCTGACGGGCGGGCCGGGGCAGGGGCTCTCGCTCCAGATCGGCGGCCCCTTCGGGGACGGGCTGGCGGCGGACCCCGGCAACCTGGTGCTGCGCGCCGCCCGGGCGCTGGCCGGGGCGCATGGGCGGGCGCCGGACGCCGCCCTGCGGCTGGACAAGCACCTGCCCCTCGCCTCCGGCATCGGCGGCGGCTCGAGCGACGCGGCGGCGGCCCTGCGGCTGCTTTCGCGACTCTGGGGCGTCGCCATTCCCGAGGGGCTGGCCCTGAGCCTCGGCGCCGATGTCCCGGTGTGCCTGGGGGCACCCCGGCCACGGTGCATGGCGGGCATCGGCGAGCGCCTCGCCCCCGCCCCCGCGATGCCCGAATTCTGGATGGTGCTGGTCAATCCGGGCGTCGCGGTCGCCACCGGGGCGGTCTTCGCGGCGGTGGAACGGCGCGAAAACCCGCCCGGCCCAAAGCCCCCACCGCTGCCGGACTTCGCCGCGCTCACCGGCTGGCTGGCGCGCCAACGCAACGACCTCCAGCCCGCCGCCGTCTCGATCTGCCCGGCGATTGCCGAGGTGCTGACGGCGCTGGAGGGCGCCCCGCTGACCCGCATGTCCGGCTCCGGCGCCACCTGCTTCGCGCTGCATGAAGGCGAGTGGGGAGCGCTGGCCCAGGCGGCGCGCCTGCGCCTGTCGCGGCCCGGCTGGTGGATCGTCGTGGCGCCTGTAGAACCTATGCCCCGGCCTTGAGCCGGGGCTTCGCGCCGATGTGCTCGGGGGTCGGGACGTTTGTCGCCCGGGTGCCTCGACCCAGCCGTTCCACCGTCATCCCGTGTAGGGCGGAACTCGTTCCGCCATCCCCGGCCAGGGTGGCGGAACAAGTTCCGCCCTACGTACGGAGTCTGGCGCCGTTGCGCCCGGAGGGTCGAGGCCCCGGATCAAGCTTGGCCAAGGGGGGATATCCCGCCCCTAGACCCGTTCGATAACCGTCGCCGCCCCCATGCCCGAGGCGACGCAGAGCGTGATCAGCGCGGTCTCGCGCCCCGTCCGCTCCAACTCGTCCAGCGCGGTGCCGAGCAGCATCGCGCCGGTGGCCCCCAATGGGTGCCCCATGGCGATGGCGCCGCCATTGGGGTTGACCCGCCCGTGGTCGGCGCCGAATTCGTCGAGGAACATCAGCACCACGCTGGCGAAGGCCTCGTTGACCTCGAACAGGTCGATATCGCCGATCTCCATCCCCGCCGCCGCCAGCACCTTCTTCGTCGCCGGCACCGGCCCGGTCAGCATGATGGTCGGGTCGGTGCCGACCTTGGCGGTGGCCCGGACCCGGGCGCGGGGCTTCAGCCCGAGCCGCTCGCCGGCCTCCCGCGAGCCCACCAGCACCGCCGCCGCGCCATCGACGATGCCGCTGGAGTTGCCGGCGTGGTGGACATGCTCGATGCGCTCCAGATGCGGGTATTTCAGCATCGCCACCTTGTCGAAGCCCGGCATCTCCTCGCCGATCTGCTTGAAGCTCGGCTTCAGCGCCCCCAGCGCCTGCATGTCGGTGCCGGGGCGCATGTGCTCGTCGCGCTCCAGGATGGGCAGGCCGTTCTGGTCCCTGACCGTGATCACCGAGCCCTTGAAGCGCCCCTCCTCCCAGGCCATCGCGGCGCGCTTCTGGCTCTCGACCGCATAGGCATCGACATCGTCGCGGCTGAAGCCGTATTCGGTGGCGATGATGTCGGCCGAGATGCCCTGGGGCACGAAATAGGTCTTCAGCGCCAGGTGCGGATCGATGGCGATGGCGTAGCCGTCCGAGCCCATCTTGACCCGCCCCATCATCTCGACCCCGCCCGAGACATAGAGCTCGCCGGCGCCGCCCCTGATCTGGTTGGCGGCCAGGTTCACCGCCTCCAGCCCGCTGGCGCAGAAGCGGTTGATGTGCAGCCCCGGGGCGCGTTCGTCCCAGCCGGCGTAGAGCACCGCCGAGCGGGCGATCTCGCCGCCCTGCTCGCCGACCGGCGTCACACAGCCCCAGATCACGTCCTCGACCTGGGCGGTGTCGAGCCCGGTGCGGTCACGCAGCGCGTTCAGCACGCCGGCCGAGAGCGCCAGCGAGGTCAGCTCATGCAGCCCGCCATCCGCCTTGCCCTTGCCCCGTGGGCTGCGCACGGCGTCGTAGATATAGGCGTCGGTCATTCGGCTCTCCGTTGTCTCAAACCTTGCCGGGGATCGGGTGTCCCGGCATCAGATCATAGGGGTGTTTCCAGCCCGGCAGCGCCCGGATGCGCTCGCGCCAGGCGGTGACGGCGGGGTAGTCCGCCGCCCAGTCGATCGGGAACTCGTCCTCGTAGAACATATAGCCCACGCAGGACAGGTCGGCGATGGTCATCGCCTCGCCGACGATCCAGTCACGCCCCGCCAGATGGGTGTCGAGAACGCCCAGCGCCGCCCGCCCGCGCCCCGCCAGGAAGCCGATCACCTCGGCGCTGCGCTTATCCTCGGGCGCGAAGTTGGTCAGGAACCGCCAGGTCGCGTTGTAGGAGGTCAGCTTGTGGTTGTCCCACAGGATCCAGCGCAGGATCTCGCGCCGCCCGGCCTCGTCCCGCGGCCCGAACCGGCCCAGCGTCCCGGCCAGATAGTCGAGGATCACCCCCGATTGCGCCAGCACCAGCCCGTCATGCTCCAAGACCGGCACCTCGCCCATCGGGTTCAGCGCCCGGA
>JACZTQ010000294.1 GCA_022573605.1 Pseudomonadota bacterium
TGAAAAAGCCCCGGAGCCGGAGGGCGACAAAGAGGAACCGGAGCCGGAGGGCGACATAAAGGAACCGGAGCCGGAGGGCGAAGCCGCCGCGCCCGTGGCCGCCGCGCCCGTGGCCGCCGAGACTGTGCCCGATGAACCCGTGCCCGGAGAACCTGTGGCAAAGATGCCAGCCGAACCCGAAACCACCAAATCCGAAACCACCAGCCCCGAAGCCGCCGCCGGGGAGAGTGAACCTCAAACCACCGAACCGGACTCCGGGGCGGAGCCGGCAGCCGAGGCTGGCGAACCCGCTGGCGACGGCGTGAGCGCCGCAACCGGCGAAGGGGCGGCCGGCGAGCCGAAAATCGAAGTCTTCTACACCTTCAAGCTGCGCCCCCGTCAGCGGCCCGCCCCCGGCCCCGGCCGACGCCGCGATCGCGGCGAGGGCGATGGCCAGCAGGGCGCCGGGAAGCACGACTCCAGCAAGCACGGCGGCCCCGGGCGCGCCAAGGGCGGCACCAAGGGCAAGGGTGCGCGCCACGACCGCGACGACGCCGCACACAAGCCGAAACCCGACCGGCCGCGCCGCCTCGACAAGCCGGTCGATCCGCTCAGCCCGTTCGCCATCCTGGCGCAACTCAAGGACAAGTAGCGCCGCATGGCCGAGGCCGCATCGAAGGAGAAACTGCGTATCGACAAGTGGCTGTGGCAGGCCCGGTTCTTCAAGACCCGCGGGCTGGCCGCCGGGCTGGCCGGCTCGGGCCGGCTCCGGATCAACCGCGAGCATGTCGCCAAGCCGGCCCAGCCGGTGCGTCCGGGCGACGTGCTGACCTTCCCCCAGGGCGACCGCATCCGGGTCATCCGGATCGAGGCGCTGGGCGCCCGGCGCGGCCCGGCCCCCGAGGCAAGGGCGCTCTATACCGACCTCGACGAAGCCACGCCTCCCCCTGACTCCGGTCAGAAACCGGACCCGGGGCCCGCGCCCGCGGGCGAACGCGAGACCGGCGCCGGACGGCCGACCAAGAAAGAACGCCGCGAAATCGACGCATTGCAACGCGACGACCCTTGAAGCGGGGGTCCCTCAACCCTAAAACACACCGCAGGACGCACTCGGACCAAACCAACGGTCGGGAACTGTGGTTCAGCGACATCGGGAGACCCACGGATGACCTATGTGGTCAAGGACAGCTGCATCCGCTGCAAATACATGGACTGTGTCGAGGTCTGCCCGGTGGACTGTTTCTACGAGGGCGAGAACATGCTGGTGATCCACCCGGACGAGTGCATCGACTGCGGCGTCTGCGAGCCGGAATGTCCGGTCGATGCAATCCGGCCCGACACCGAGGCGGACACCGAGCAGTGGGTCGGCTTCAACCTGAAATACTCCGAGCTCTGGCCCAACATCACCATCAAGCGCGATGCGCCGGCCGACGCCGACAAGTTCGACGGCGAATCGGGCAAGCTGGAAAAGTACTTTTCCGAGGCGCCGGGCGAGGGCGACTGAAGGCCCGCTTGCTCAACTTGCGCGCGAATTTCGGTTAATTTTTCGGTAACTTGTCCATGACACGCTAATGTCATGCACCCAGCACCGCTTGGGAGTGGAAATTCGTGCCCGAATCTGTTACACAAATGCAGCACAAGCATGGTCAGCCGCCGGGTAACTGGTATTCGGCGGCAGGTGTTTTGTGACGAAAAAAACAATAATACTTGGCGCACACGTGCCGAGAGGCTCAATTTCAACCGCGACGGTGCCTGTTTTCGCGGCTGGGATAACTCGGACTGGAGAGAGTATGTCGAAGAAGATCCACGGGGCTTTCGAGTTCCGCGCTAACGAGTATGTTGTCTACCCGGCGCATGGTGTTGGCAAAATCGTGACCATCGAGAAGCAGGTGATCGCGGGCACCGCCCTCGAGCTGTTCGTGATCTCGTTCGAGAAGGACAAGATGACCCTGCGGGTGCCGACCGCGAAGGCGACTTCGATCGGCATGCGCTCGCTGTCGAGCCCGGACCTGGTCGCCAAGGCGCTGGACACCCTCAAGGGCCGCGCCAAGGTCAAGCGCGCCATGTGGTCGCGCCGGGCCCAGGAGTACGAGCAGAAGATCCACTCCGGCGATCTGATCTCGATCGCCGAGGTCGTGCGCGACCTCTACCGCGGCGGCGACCAGCCCGAGCAGTCCTACTCCGAGCGCCAGCTCTACGAGGCGGCGCTGGAGCGCCTCACCCGCGAGGTCGCGGCGGTCGAGCGCGTCGATGAGAGCAACGCCGCCGCCAAGGTCGGCGCGGTGCTGGTGACCAGGGCCGCCTGAGGCGCCCGCCAGCGGCCGGATTCGAAGCCCGCCGGGAAAACCCGGCGGGCTTTTTCAATGGCCGGTTGAGTCTTTGCCCGTGACAAAAGCCGCTGCGCGGCTTTTCGGCTCCACCTGCCCGCCCCACCTCCCCACCCAACCACCGATGTTACCTCGGGGCATGATCGGTGGTTGGGTGGGGAGGTGGGGCGGGCAGGTGGAGCCGTCAGGGCAAAACAACGGCGGACAACGCCTGGCGGCTTTTGTCCGCCCTACCGGGACCGCCGCAGAACCCGTTGTGCTCCAATGCTTGACTGGGCGGACGCGCCGCCGGATGGTTCGCTGTCGCCCGCCGCACCGTCAGAGAGGGAGCAGACGCCATGAGCCAGGCCCGGGAGAACTTCTTCAACCTGCACGACCCGACGCTGGGCATTGCCCGCGAACTCGCGCCGGGGCTGACCACGCGGGTGTTCAACGGCGAACAGGCGATGCTCTCCATCGTGCGCTGCGAGCCCAATGCCGAGGGCGCCCTGCACCATCACCCGGAAGAGCAATGGGGCGTGATGCTCGAAGGCTCGGCCATCCGGGTCCAGGGCGGGGAGCGGATCGCGGTCTCGAAGGGAGATTTCTGGCGCACCCCGGGCAATGTTCCGCACACCATCGAGGCCGGCCCCGAAGGCTGCACCGTGCTCGACATCTTCAGCCCGCCGCGCGCCGCCTATCGCCGGCCCGGCGCCGGCTTCGGGACTGCGGAGACATGAGTATCCTGCGCCACGACGCGCCCTTCACGCGGCTCGACCGGGCGGCGCTCGCCGCCTGGGCCGCGATCCCCCCGGCGATCGCCTCGGACTGCATGAACCGGGGCCAGGTCATGGCCGCCCGGATCAAGCCGCTGGCGCCGGGAACGCGGCTCGCCGGCCAGGCCCGCACGGTCGCCTGCATGGTCGGCGACAACAGCGCCATTCACGCCGCGATCCGGCTGGTCGGGCCGGGCGAGGTGCTGGTGATCGCCGCCGGGGGCCACGCCGATACCGCGCTCTGGGGCGGGCTGCTGACCCAGGCGGCGCTGGCGCGCGGCCTGGCCGGGGTGGTGCTCGACGGCGCGGCGCGCGATATCGCCGAGATCCGCGAGGCCGGTTTGCCCTGCTTCGCCGCCGCCGCGGTGCCGGCCGGACCGCACAAGGGTTTTGGCGGCACCATCGACGGGGTGATCGCCTGCGCCGGCTGCACGGTGGCGCCGGGCGACATCGTGCTGGGCGACGACGACGGCATCGCGGTGGTGCCGCTGGGGCGCGCCGATACCGTGCTGGCCGACTGCCGCGCCAAGCTCGCCCAGGAGGAAGATGCGCTCGAGCGGCTGCGCCAGGGCACCCTGCTCGCCGACCAGATGGGGATCCCGGAGCCGGAGGTGGTTGTGCCATAGGGCGGGTCTTGACCCGCCATTACCCCTAGAGCAAATTCCACTCAGGTAGAGCCGCTCAGTTCGCGTCCGGCGCGGCGGCGACCCCCAGGATTCTGGCGTCTGGCCGGACGCAGCGCGTGGTGAAATCACGGGCAAGTCCGGGCTGGCGGTGGACGCCCGCCGGACGCGAACCCCCCAAATCCCTTGGCGGGGCCGCTCGAATTTCCCCCCCGCCCCGC
>JACZTQ010000295.1 GCA_022573605.1 Pseudomonadota bacterium
CCCGGCATCCGAAACAGTGATTGAAACTACAGTGATTGAAACTCCCGTGCGCATACCGCAGACTCGCACAGGCGCAGCTTAAAGGGAATCCTGAATCGGACTCCTCCGTTTCGGCTAATCCACTAGTGGTTTGACTCCGACATTTCGATCCCGAAATGTCGGGCCACCCCACTAGGTTATCCTCTTGATGTGGTTTGATTTCCCGAAGCAAAACAACCCGCCTGCCGGCGGACTGTTTTGTTTCGCTCAAACCACTAGGCTGGGGCCGGCGCGATCCGGTATCGGGCCCCGGCTCAGAGCTCCTGGCGCATGATGTCGAGGATCAGGACCTCGGCCACCTCGTCGCCCAGCAACCGGCGCGCGGCGGCGCGCAGCTTCTGGCGCAGCTCCTCGACGATCCGCTCGTCGGTGTAGGTGCTGGAGAACGCCCCGGTATAGGACATCGCGAACAGCACCCGCAGGAAAGCGTCGCGCAGCCGCGGCTTGGCCGCATGGACCCGCTCGATCATCGTGCTCGGCACGTCGAGCGCCAGGTCGAACAGGATCAGCGCCTCGGTCTTGCCCCCCTTGACGATCGGGATGATGATCTGGCGCCCGAGCTTGACATAATCGCGCTCGCCGGTGATCTCGCCATCATGGCCGGCCTCGGACTCGCCGCCGCCGCCGTGTCCGTCGGCCGTGGATTCGGCCGCGCCATGTTCCTCCGCGGCGCCGTCCGGACCCTGCGAGGCGCCTCCGGGGCGCAGCGCCAGCCCCAGCGCCAGGCCGCCGCCAACCCCGAACAGCACGATCACCAGAGCGATGATTTTCTGCATCCGAACCCTCCTTCAGAACGGCGACAGGATCTCGATGAGCTGCTGGCCATAGCGCGGCTGCTGCATGTCGGTGAGCTGGCCGCGGCCGCCATAGACGATGCGCGCATCGGCGATCTTGTCGTAGGTGATGACATTCTGGCGCGAGATGTCCTCGGGCCGCACAATGCCGCTGACCTGGAGGTCGCGCAGCTCGAAATTGATCCGCACCTCCTGGCTGCCGCGGATCACCAGATGCCCGTTCGGCAGCACGCTCTCGACCGTCGCCGCCAGGCGCAGGGTGACCTCCTCGGTTCGGGTCACGGCGCCATCGCCGGTCGAACTGGTGCTGCCGTTGGTGGTCACCGCCGGGTCCAGCGACTCGATGAAAGGCAACAGCTTCAGGACCTGGGTGGTCAGCCCGTAGAGCGCGCCGATGGCGACCGAGTCCGTGCCGGTGCGCCCCCGGGTGGTCGCGTTGCTGATCTTGGCCTGGTCGTCGATTTCGATCACCACGGTGAGGATGTCGCCGCGCCGCCGCGCCCGGCGGTCGCCGAACAGCGACCGCGGCCCCGATTGCCAGAGCGATGCGGTCATCGGCGTCTCCGAGACCGGAGGGGGCGGCGGCATCAGCGCGATACGCTCCGGCGCCGGCGAGGCGACGGCCATGTTGGCGGTGCCCGGCGGGGTCATGCCGGGCGGCCGGCCAAGATGGCCGAGCTGCCCGTTGCAGGCCGACAGCAGGACGCCGATCAGGGCCAGCACGGAGCGCCTCATCGGTGGACCTCGACCCGGTTCTCCCCGGTCACGGTCGCCATCACGGAGCGGCGCGAGGTCAGGTTGAGAACCCGGACGACCTCGCCCGCGCCGCCGGATTCGAGGGCGCGCCCCTCGGTGCGGATGCCCAGACCCCGGTTGCTGTAGAGCATCACCACCACGGCGTTGCGGCGCACCAGGGTCGGCGGGCCGAGGTCCGCCGCCACCACCGGACGCCCGGTGTAGATCGCCCGGCGGGTCTCGAGCCCGACCATTGCCGCAATCAGCGCCCGCCCGCTGGCATCGTCGCCGCCCTTCGCCCTCAGGTCGCCCGCTTCCAGCACCGTCCCGACCCGCAGGGTGTGGGTCGCCAGCACCTGCTGGGCCACCTCCTGGGCCGGGGCCGGCGCCGGCCAGGCGAAGGCCAGCAACAGCGCCGGAACCACGGCCCGAAGGGTCCGATGACCGCCCATCAGCGGATCCTCGTGGCCGCGGACATCATCTCGTCCACCGCCGCCATCACCCGCGCATTGAGCTCGTAGCCGCGCTGGGCCTCGATCAGCTCGGTGATCTCGGCCACCACGTCGACCGAACTGTCCTCGAGATAGGCCTGGCGGAAGGTGCCGCGGCCGTCGATCCCCGGCGCGCCGGTCTGCGCCGGCCCGGAGGCGGCGGTCTCCAGGAACAGGTTGTCGCCGATCGCCTGCAACCCCTTCTGGTTGATGAACGAGGCCAGGGTCAGGGCGCCGATCTGCGCCAGGTCGATCTGGCCGTCGAAGCGCACGAACATGGTGCCGTCGGCGTTCAGCACCACCTCGCGCGCATCGGCGGGCACGGTGATGGCGGGGACGACGGGAAAGCCGCTCGAAGTGACCAGCTCGCCGTCGCCGGTCAGCTTGAAGGCGCCGTCGCGGGTAAAGGCGGCCTCGCCGGAGGGCAGCGTGATCTCGAAATAGCCCGCCCCCTCGATGGCGATGTCAAGCTCGCCCCCGGTCCGGCGCACGGCGCCCTGGCGCACCTCCATCGACACCGCCGAGGCGCGCACGCCGAGGCCGAGCTGGATGCCGGCGGGCAGCACCTCGCCGCTGAGCGCGGTGATCGCGCCCGGGGTGCGGATCTGCTGATAGTGCAGATCGGCGAACTCGGCCCGCCGCGCGTTGTAGCCGGTGGTCGACATGTTGGCGATGTTGTTGGCGGTCACGTCGACCCGCATCTGTTGCGCCGCCATCCCGGTGGCGGCGATTTTCAAGGCTTGCATTTCTTGCCCCTTTCCATTTCTGGAGCCCGTGCCGGCCTGACCGAGTCAGGCCGGGCGCTCCATCCCTTTGTCTGGCGCAATTTGCCTGTCGCCAAATGAAGCCATTTGGCTCTAAATTGCGCCGTGTGACTCAGACTGCCTGTCCGAGCCGGCTGAGGGTGCTGCGCACCCGTTCGTCGTCGTCCTCGAGCAGGCCCTGGGCCTGCTCGTAGGCCCGGGTCACCGCGATCATCCGCGCGATCTCGAGCACCGGATCGACATTGGAGCCCTCGAGCGCACCTTGGCGCAGGTCGGGAAACTCGACCGGGGTCACGCCGGAGGCGGCGCGAAAGGCGGTGGCGCCGACCCGCGTCAGGGTCACCGGCGGGGCGGTGACCAGCCCGATCCGGGCGATCGGCTCGCCGTCGACCGAAATCGTGCCGTCGCGCGCCACCTCGAGCGAGGTGCTGGTCGGCGGCACGAAGATCGGCGCGGCGCCGTCGTCGAGCACCAGGGCGCCGTCGGGCGTGACCAGCAGCCCCTCGGCCGAGCGCTGGAAGGCGCCGGCCCGGGTCAGCAGGGTCTCGCCGCCCGACTCGATGGTGAAAAACCCCTCGCCGACGATGGCGACGTCGAACTGGCCGTTGGTGAGGGTCAGCTCGCCCGCCAGGTCGCTGGCGAAATGGGCCCGCAGATCGGCCATCGACAGGCTGTCGCCGGGCGGCGTGGCCTGGATGAATTCGGCGAACACCACCCCTTCGCGGCGATAACCGGTGGTGGCCAGGTTGGCGATATTGTTGGCGATCGTGGTCATCTCGCGGGCCAGGCCGATCTGCCGGTTCAGCGCCAGGTAGGAAATCGAGCTATCCATCTTCCAAAAGCTCCTCGAACAGCCGCGCCTCGGCCGAGACGCCTTCAAGATAGGCGGCAACCGCTTCCGGCGACGGATCGGACAGGCCCTGCTCCGCCGACACGAAGATCGCCGCCAGGGCGGCCGCCAGGGCGGGCTCGGCGGCCGCCAGCGAGACCGCCTCGGGCGGCGCCGAGGCGGCGCCGGCCCGGCGCGCCGCCAGGGCGAGACGGGCCGCCA
>JACZTQ010000296.1 GCA_022573605.1 Pseudomonadota bacterium
CGTGGTCGCCCTCATCGGCGGCAACGATTCCAACAACAACACCAACGATTAGAACGCCGGTTGTTCGGTTCAGATTCGTTGCGGTGATGCGAAAGGGCCCGTGCGGGCCCTTTTTGCTGGCACGGCCTGTTGCGGGGGCCTGGCTGCGTTGCCTATCGCGACAGCAGCAGCCTGTCGCCCTCGACGCTGAAGCGCCGGAACCGGTCGAGATAGCTCATGCCGAGGAGGGAGACGCTCATCCGGCCGCCGTTGACCATCGCCCGCACATCGGTATCGACAAAGCCGCCCAGCTTGACCCGCTCCAGCACGACCCCGGCGCCGTAGACCGTGCCGTTGGCGGTGCTGACCGGCAGGACGTAGTTGAGGTTGTCCATCGCCAGGCCGATCCGGCGGGCGTCCTGCTGGCTGAGCACCAGATTGGTGGCGCCGGTATCGACCATGAACCGGATTTCGGCGCCGTTGACCCGGACCCGGGCGTAGAAATGGCCGTCATCGGCGCGGCGCAGCGCGATGGTGCGCTCATCCACCGGCTGGGCGGTGCCCGGGTAGAGCTGCGAGGCGAGCTGATCCTTGAAACCGTAGGCGATGGTCACGCCGAGGAAGATCAGCACCCAGATCGCGGCGTGCTGCGCGGCCGTGCCGAGCCGGTCGCGGTAGTTGTAGAAAACGCCGCCGGCCAGCGCCATGCCGAGCAGCGCGAGGTAGAACAGGCGGGCCTGGGCATCGGGGTCGTCGGGCAACATGCTGGATCCTGTGGCTTGGTGCGAATGCTCCGAATCAAGATGGCCCCGCGAGCGCCGGGCTGCAAGAGTCTGACCGAAAAGGCGCCCCCCCACCCCGCACCCCCGCCCAACCCCCCTCAATCGTAACCTTGAACGGGGGTTGGGCGGGGCTGAGGCCGCGAACGCCATGCGTTCGAGAGAGTGGCCGAACCCGTGGTGAGTGGTCTGCAAAGCCGCCTTCGGGCGACTTTCGAGTCAGGCTCCAAGGGCGGGGTCAGAGCTTGCGCGCCGCCTCCAGGGCCTCCTCGGCGGCCAGCCACAGGGTCTCGGCCCGCTCGGCCGCGGCCAGGATCTCGCCGCGCTTGATCCGCAGCGCCTCGACCCGGCCGGCCGGGTCCTGGTAGAGTTCCGGGTCGGCCAACCGGGCGTCGATCCGGCGCAGCATCTCGGCGATCTTCGCCAGACGGTCCTCGCAGGTCTTCACCGCGCCGCGCAACGGCGCCAGCGCGCGCCGTTCGCTGGCCGCGCCGTGGCGTTTGCTCTTGCGCCGGCCGGGCTGGCCCCGGCTCGACCGGGCGCTGCCCGGCAGGGTCGCCGGCCGGGCCAGCAGCGTGCGGCGATAGGCGGCGAGGTCGTCGTCGTAGGGGGTCACCCGGCCGCCCCGCACCAGCCAGAGCCGGTCGGCGACCAGGTCGATCAGGTGGGCGTCGTGGGTGATCAGGATGACCGCGCCGCGATAGTCGTTGAGCGCCATCACCAGCGCTTCGCGGCTCTCGATATCGAGATGGTTGGTGGGCTCGTCGAGGATCAGCAGGTGCGGCGCCTCCAGCGCCGCCAGGGTCAGCAGCAGGCGCGCCTTCTGGCCGCCGGAGAGGTTCGCCACCGGCGTCCGGGCGATCTCCGAGCCGGTGCCGCCATTGGCCAGCAGGGCGCGCAGCCGTTGCTCCGCCAGTTCCGGGCGCAGGCGGCGGACATGGTCGAGCGGGGTCTCGCGGGCGATCAGCTCATCGCTCTGGTGCTGGGCGAAATAGCCGATGCGCAGCTTCGGCGCGGCCCTGCGGCTTCCCGCCATCGGCGCCAGCCGGCCGGAGATCAGCCGGGCCAGGGTCGACTTGCCCTCGCCGTTGGCGCCCAAGAGCGCGATGCGGTCGTCCTGGTCGATCCGCAGCGACAGGTCCGACAGCACCGCCTTGCCGTCATAGCCGGCGCTGGCGCCCTCGAGCATCATCAGCGGCGGGGCCAGTTCCTCCGGGTTGGGCAGCACGATCGGCGGCACCGCGTTCTCGACCGCCGCGGCAATCGGCTCCATCTTCGCCAGCATCTTCAGGCGCGACTGGGCCTGGCGGGCCTTGTTGGCCTGGTAGCGGAAGCGATCGACGAAAGCCTGCATGTGGGCGCGCCGGGCGGCCTGCTTCTTCGCCGTCGCCGATTGCAGGGCAAGCTGCTCGCGCCGGGTCCGGTCGAAGCTGTCATAGCCGCCGGAATAGAGCGTGAGGCGCCTCTGATGCAGGTGCAGGATGCCGCCGACGGCGCGGTTGAGGAGCTCCCGGTCATGGCTGATGATCAGCATGGTGTGGGGGTAGCGGGCCAGGAAGCCCTCGAGCCAGATGGCGCCTTCGAGGTCGAGATAGTTGGTCGGCTCATCGAGCAGCAGCAGGTCGGGGGCGGCGAACAGCACCGCCGCCAGCGCCACCCGCATGCGCCAGCCGCCGGAGAATTCGCGACTGGCCCGGGTCTGGGCGGCGTGGTCGAAGCCCAGCCCCGACAGGATCGAGCCGGCGCGGGCCTCGGCCGAGTGGGCCTGGATATCGGCCAGCCGGGTCTGGATATCGGCGATCCGGTTGGGCTCGGTGGCGGTCTCGGCCTCGGCCATCAGCGCCGCGCGCTCGGTGTCGGCGGCCAGCACGGTCTCGATCAGGGATCGCTCGTCGCCCGGCGCCTCCTGGGCGACGCCGCCGATGCGGGCGCGCCGGGGCAGGGTGATCTCGCCGCCGTCCAGGGTCAACTCGCCCCGCAGCAGGCGGAACAGCGTGGTCTTGCCGCTGCCGTTGCGCCCGACCAGGCCGATCCGCGCGCCGGACGGAATCCGCGCCGAGGCGCCCTGGAACAGGGACTGCCCGGCGATCGAGAAGGTGAGGTCGCGCAACGTCAGCATGGTCAGGCGGGTAGCAGAGGGCGCCCCGACCGTCTAGGTTGCCCGTCTAGGTTGCCCGTCTAGACCGGACGCCGCGCCAGGATGCTCACGCAGTGATAGGTCATCACCACCTCGCCGTTCTGGTTCAGCACGGTGTGCCGGAACCCGGTGCGGCCGCGGTCGGGGCGCGATTGCGACGGGGTCGAGCTGGTCACCTCGACCCTGACGCGCAAGGTGTCGCCGGGGCGCACCGGCCGGATCCAGCGCAAGTTGTCGATACCGGGCGAGCCCATCGCCGCCTCGTTCCAGACATTGGCCTCGAGGATCAGGGCATAGGCGGTCAGAAGCGAGTGGAAGCCGCTGGCGATCAGCCCGCCATAGGGCGAGGCCTTGGCCGCTTCCGGGTCGGTATGGAAGGTTAGCGGGTCCCATTGGCGGGCGAAGCCGATGATATCGTCCTCGCTCAGCGTCCGGGTTCCGGTCTCGAAACTGTAGCCCTTGGGCAGATCATCGAAATACATCGCTCACACGGTCCTTTCGGAATGCGCTTTCATCCATCTGCCCGCCATGTTATCCCGCGCCCGGAATTTCTGGAGGGCGCGCCGACAGGCCCGCCCCGGAGCAGAGCAAAGGAACACCCGCATGGCCGTAACCCGCACGCTGTCGATCATCAAGCCCGATGCCACCAGGCGCAACCTGACCGGCAGGATCAACGCCAGGTTCGAGCAGGCGGGCCTGCGCATCGTGGCGCAGAAGCGCATCCACCTGACCAGGGCCCAGGCCGGGGCGTTCTATGAGGTCCACGCCGCGCGGCCGTTCTATGACGAGTTGTGCGCCTTCATGTCGTCGGCTCCGGTGGTGGTGCAGGTGCTCGAGGGCGAGGATGCGGTGCTTGCCAACCGCACGGTGATGGGCGCGACCGACCCGGCCGAGGCGGATGCGGGCACGATCCGCAAGGAGTTCGCGCTGTCGCTGGGCGAGAATTCGGTGCATGGGTCGGACTCGGACGCG
>JACZTQ010000297.1 GCA_022573605.1 Pseudomonadota bacterium
CCACCCCCCGCCTTTCCACTGGCCCCACCGCCCCATCCACGCTAGATGCGGGCGCAGGAGGTTTAAGCCCTTGTCCCGCGTCACCATCCCCATCGCCGAGGCCCATGCCCTGCCGCGCTGGCGCCGGCCGCAGGCGCTGTTGATGCTGATGGCGGTGGCGTCGCCCTTGGCCTTCGCCACCTGGATGGCGCTGCTCAACAACTTCGTCGTCGAGCGCGCCGCCTTCGACGGCTTCGATATCGGCGTGCTGCACGTGGCCCGCGAGATCCCCGGCTTCCTGGCCTTCCTGGTGATCTATATCCTGCTGTTCCTGCGCGAGCAGACCCTGGCGATCCTGGCGCTGGTGTTGCTCGGCGCCTTCACCGCGCTGACGGCGAACTTCCCCAGCTTCTGGGGGCTGATGACGACCACCATCCTGGCCTCGGTGGGTTTCCACTACTACGAGACCATCAACCAATCCTTGCAGCTCCAGTGGCTGTCGAAGGACCGGGCGCCGCAGATGATCGGCTGGATCGTCTCGGCGGGCTCGCTCGGGGCGCTGGTGGCGTTCGGCCTGATCATCGCCGCCTGGGAGGGGCTGGGCCTGTCCTACCGCACCGTCTACTGGGCCGCGGGCGGCGCCTGTGCGGCCATCGCCATTGCCGCCTGGTTCCTCTATCCGCGTTTCGAGGCGCCGGTGGCGCAGCACCGCAAGGTGATCCTGCGCGGGCGCTACTGGCTCTACTACGCGCTGGTCTTCATCGGCGGCGCGCGGCGCCAGATCTTCATCGTCTTTGCCCCCTTCATGATGGTCGAGCGCTTCGGACTGGCGGTGCACGAGATCACCGGGCTGATGCTGTTCAACTACCTCGCCACCATCGTCTTCGCGCCCATCGCCGGGCGCCTGGTGCGCAAATACGGCGAGCGCCTGGCGATGATCGTCGAATATGCCGGGCTGACCACGGTGTTCGCGCTCTATGCCGGGATCTACTTCTTCCACTGGGGGGTCCTGCTGGCGATGGGGCTCTACGTGCTCGACCACCTGCTGTTCGCCCTGGCCATCGCCCAGAAGACCTATTTCCAGAAGATCGCCGATCCGGCCGACCAGGCGCCGACGGCGGCGGTCTCGTTCACCATCAACCACATCGCCGCGGTGACCCTGCCGGCGCCGCTCGGCCTGTTGTGGCTGACCGCGCCCGGAACGGTCTACGCCCTGGCGGCGGGGCTGGCGCTGGTCTCGCTGGGGCTGGCCTTGCTGGTGCCGCGCCACCCGGAGGCGGGAAGCGAGACGGTGCTGCGCGCCCGCGCCCTGCCCCAGCCGGGGGCGTGAGGCGTGGCCCGGCCCGCCCGCTTCACCACCGGCTCGACCATGCGCCACGTGGCGGTGATGACCACCACCGGAGCGGTCGGGCTGATGTCGCTGTTCCTGGTCGATGTCGCCAACCTGTTCTACATCTCGCGCTTGGGCCAGGCCGAACTGGCCGCCGCGATCGGCTTTGCCGGCACCGTTCAGTTCTTCATGGTCTCGGTCTCGATCGGGCTCTCGATCGCCGCCACCGCGACCGTCAGCCGGGCCCTGGGGGCCGGCGATACGGCCGGCGCGCGCCGCCTGGCGGCCTCCTCGATGCTGATCCTGGTCGCGGTGCTGGGCCTGGTCGCGGCGCTGGTCTGGCTCAACCGCCGGACCGCCCTGGAGCTGATCGGGGCGACCGGCGAGACCCTGGAGATCGCCGACGGGTTCCTCGCCATCGTGCTGCCCTCGATGCCCTTCCTCGGCGTCGGCATGGTTTCGGGCGGGCTGCTGCGCTCGGTTGGCGACGCCCGCCGGGCGATGTACGTGACCCTGACCGGCGGCCTGTTCGCGGCCGCGCTCGACCCGCTGTTCATCTTCGGCTTCGGCCTCGGGGTCGATGGCGCCGCCATCGTCTCGGTGCTGGCGCGGATGATGATTGCCGCCGTCGGCCTGTGGGGCGCGGTGCGGGTGCACGACCTGATCGGGCGGCTCGACCTGCGCGCCGCGCTGGGCGACGCGCGCCGGCTGCTGGCGATCGCCGGGCCGGCGGTGGCGACCCAGGTCTCGACCCCCATCGGCAACGCCTACCTGACCCGGCTGGTGTCGGAATACGGCGACTCGGCGGTGGCCGGCTGGGCCGTGACCGGGCGCTTCACCGCGCTGGCCTTCGCCGGCATCTTCACGCTGTCGGGCGCGCTCGGGCCGATCCTGGGCCAGAACCTCGGCGCCGGGCTCTACCCGCGGATACGGCGCGCCTATCGCGACGCGCTGGTGTTCACCGCCTGCTACGTGGTGGTCGCCTGGGCGCTGCTGTGGCTGGCCTCGGACCTGATCGTGGCCGGCTTCGGCCTGGCCGGGCCGGGGGCCGAGGTGCTGCGCGCCTTCACCCGGTTCGGCGCCGGGGCGTTCCTGTTCACCGGGGCGCTGTTTGTCTCCAACGCCGCCTTCAACAATCTCGGCCGCCCGGCCTGGGCCACCGGTTTCAACTGGAGCCGCGACGCGCTGGCGATCCCGGTGCTGGGCGCCGTGATCGGCGGCGCCTTCGGGGCCTCCGGCGTGGTGGCGATCCAGGCGCTGGCGGCGCTGCTGGTTGGCACCCTGGCGGCGCTGACCGCGTTGCGCTATGTCGAGCGGCTGTCCGGCCCGCCGGAGGGCCGCAGGGGATACGCCGCGCCGCAGCCCGCCTTCGCCTCGGGCCGCTCGGCGGTGGCGGCGCAGCTTGGCGCCGAAGAGTCGCCCTCCCCTCTGGCAACGGGCGAAAAGTCGCGCTAGATAGCGCCGGGACCATTACCTTCACAAGGATCGCACAGGAATGCCCAGGATTACCTATATCGAGCACAACGGCACCGAGCATACCCATGACGTCGCCGTTGGCCTGACGGTGATGGAGGGGGCGGTGAACAACAACGTCCCCGGCATCGACGCCGATTGCGGCGGCGCCTGCGCCTGTTCGACCTGCCACGCCTATGTGAGCCCGGACTGGGTCGACAAGCTGCCCGCCCGCGAGGACATGGAAGAGGACATGCTCGATTTCGCCTACGAGCCCAACGCGCGCTCGCGCCTGACCTGCCAGGTCCAGGTGACGGCGGAGCTGGACGGGCTGGTGCTGCAACTGCCGGAGAAGCAGATTTGACTCCAAAGCCCGGTGACCGGACCCTATGGCGGCAGACCCCTCCCCAACCCCTTCTCCGGGGCTTACGCCGCGCCACTGGCGCGACGGTCCCCTGCGAAGCCTTCCAGGGGAGGGGCTTCAGGTCCCGGAAAGTGCAACGGGGTCCCCTCACCCTGAAAGGGGGAGGGTTAGGGTGGGGGTCGCTGCCCCATGAGTCAGGTGCAACGGGCGTTGGTATGAGCCCCGCCCGGGCATTGGAGTGCGCATGACCCGTCTTGCTTCCGGCCGCCCCGTCATCGGCGTCACCGCCTTCCTGCATCTGATCGACGACACCTTCGAGGCGCAAATCTGCGGCAACCGCACGCCCCAGGCGGTGGCCGAGGTCGCCGGCGGTCTGCCGCTGATCCTGCCCGGCCTGCCCGGCACCGCCGAGACCGGCGAACTGGTCGCCCTGCTCGACGGGCTGGTGCTGACCGGGGCGCGCCCGAACGTCCATCCCAGCTTCTACGGCCATGACGAAACGCAAGCCCATGCGCCGTTCGATCTCGGCCGCGACAACCTGGTGCTGCCGCTGGTGCGCGCCATGGTCGAGGCCGGCAAGCCGGTGTTCGGCATCTGCCGCGGCATCCAGGAGATGAACGTCGCCTTCGGCGGCACCCTGCACCCGGAGGTGCGCGACCTGCCGGGGCGGATGAACCACCGCATGCCCAAGGGCGAGAAGGACCCGGAGGTGATCTTCGAGAAGCGCCAC
>JACZTQ010000298.1 GCA_022573605.1 Pseudomonadota bacterium
AAATCCCACCCAGGCCGAGCCACGTCATGCTCATGCTTGACACCGGCGCCATCGCGCCGAGGCGGGTTTTCCCGGCCCGACCCGGATTATTGGCTGGCTTTTCGGGGAGCTCCCGATCCATAAATGCCTGCAACCGGAGACCGCCATGCAGGATATCCTCGATCTCGACCGCTACCCCCTCGACCGGCCCGGCTCGCCGGGATGGGTCGCCCTGGTGGATCGCTGCAAGGCGGGCCTGGCGCGCGACGGCATGTTCAACCTCGATGGGCTGATGCGTCCGGAAGCGGTGGCACAGGCGGTCGGCGAGGTGACTCCGGTCCTCGACGCCGATGGCTTCACCCACAAACGCTCGCACAACGTCTATTTCAGGAAGGAGATTCCGGGGCTCGCGCCCGACCATCCGGCGTTGAAGCGGTTCGAGACCTCGAACCAGACCATCTGCGCCGACCAGATCCCGAACAGCCTGCTGGTGCGGCTCTACCGCTGGCCGGAGCTGGCCGCGTTCCTCGCCGCGGCAATGGAAAAGCCGGCGCTTCACCTCATGGACGACCCGATCGCCTGCGCCAACGTCATGCGCTACACTGCGGGCGAGGCGCTGAACTGGCATTTCGACCGCTCCGAGTTCACCACCACGCTGTTGTTGCAAGCGCCGCGCGACGGCGGAGCGTTCGAATACCGCACCGCGCTGCGCAGCGACGACGACCCGAACTACGACGGCGTGGCCCGGATGCTGCGGGGCGAGGACAGCGAGGTGCGGAGCATCGTCGCCGAGGCCGGCACGCTCAATGTCTTCCGGGGCAAGAACACCGCCCACCGGGTGACCCCGGCGGTGGGCCCGGTCGACCGGATCATCGCCGTCTTCTCCTACTACGAGACGCCCGGTGTGCGGTTCTCCGACGAGGAGCGGATCGGCTTCTACGGCCGGGTGGCCTGAGGCGCGCGCGGCCGGCGGCCGCCCAAGAGCCCAAGCGGGGCGGTACGCTCTGGATCGCAGTCCCGGTCCGGACCCAGGCGATGAAGGATCCGCGCACCTATGACCGGGACTCGCGCGTCCCACGGCAATCCTGCGAGTATCTGGTGCGCTGGCAACTCGATCCCACCTTCACGCCTTGGCGGCTGGATAGCTGGGAAGTCAACGACAACGCGACCGAGTACACACTGAACCTTCGCAAGGGCATCAAGTGGCCGAACTGAACCGCCCCGGGTTTGCCGGAGGCTGGTCTGTTCGAGTCACGCCACCATAGCGAGCTCTTTGGCTCCGGCATGGACGCGGGTCTCCGCTTCGGCGGGCGGGATGTTGCCGATCGGTTCGAGCAAGCGGCGGTTGTTGAACCAGTCGATCCATTCGAGGGTGGCGCGTTCGACGGCCTCGAGGGTGCGCCAGGGGTCACGCCGGCGCGCGGGGCGGACCGAAGGCGGCCGCTGACCGGAACATTTGCGAGACAAATCCACCGGGCCGCTCGCACCCGGCATCGGAATCGTTTGACAAAACCCGAGATGAGGCAAGGTTGAGAGCATGCTTGTGGTGCATTACGATCCCCTCCTGGTGTTCGCCGCGGTCCTGGTGGCGGTGATGGCGTCGTTCACCGGCCTGCGGCTGGCCAGCGGACTGTCGCAACTGGATCACGCCCGGCGCAAGGGCCAGATCGCGATGGCGGCGGTGGCGCTGGGCGGCGGCATCTGGTCGACCCATTTCGTGGCGATGATGGCGCTGAGGCTGCCGGTGCCGGTGTTCTACGACGCCCTGACCACGCTGGCCTCGGCCCTGATCGCCATCCTGCTGGCGGGCGCGGCCCTGCTGTTGCTGCACTTCGGCCGGCGCACCGCCCGGCGCGTGGCCGGCGCCGGCGTGCTGATGGGCGCCGGGATCGTCACCATGCACTACACCGGCATGGCCGGGCTCGAAGGCTGCGGCACGGTGTTCGGCGCCACCGGCTACCTGGTCTCGACGCTGCTCGCCATCGCCCTGAGTATCGCGGCGCTGCGCCTGGCCTACGGGCGCCGGACCCTGCGCACCCTAATCCTGGGCGCCGGGGCTTACGGCGGCGGCATCGTGGCGATGCATTTCTCGGCGATGTACTGGACCGGTTTTGTCCGGCTCGAGGCGCTGGCCCTGACCACCCCGGTGATCTCGAACGACTATCTGGCGCTGATCGTCGCGCTGGCGACCTTCCTGCTGTGCGGCGCCTTCCTGCTGACCACGGCGACGGCGGGTCTTGCCGAATCCGCCCCCGAATCCACCCCAGAATCCACCACCGGGGCCGTTCCCGCCGAGGCAAGGCGGCCCCTGCGCATCCCCTACGAGCGCGACGGCAAGACCTTCTTCGCCGCGCCCGGCGAGATTCTGGCGGCCCGCGCCGAGGGCCACTACACCACGCTGTTCCGGGGCGACGAGGAACTGTTCTGCCCCTGGCCGATCTCGCGCCTGGAGGAGGGGCTCGACGCCGCCCGCTTCCTGCGCACCCATCGCAGCTATATTGTCAACCTGGATTACGTGCGCGGTTTCGAGCGGCGCAAGGATCAGGGGGTGTGCCTGTTCGAGGTCGGCGCGGCGTTGAGCGAAGTTCCGGTCAGCCGCGCCAACCTGGCCCAGACCCGCGCCCTGCTGGGTCTGTGACATCGGTGTTCACCGATCCGGACCCATCGGCGGGGGCCGGAGCAGGACGAGGCCGCGGGCTCCCGGATTTCCCGGGACGCCAGGGCAAGTTCCACCAAGGCAGAGCCACGTCATGCTCGTGCCCGACACGGGCATCCAGGTCTTGAGCGGTTGATTCAAGGACTGGATTGCCGGGTCGAGCCCACTGCTGTCCGGTTTCATGCGGTTCGCACCGCTTCGCGCCCGGCACCCACCTTGCCGTCATTGCCGGGCTTGACCCGGCAATCCAGTAAGGCGCTGGTTTCGCGCAATTTTTCGCAGCGCCCCGGATCGCGCCGAAGCGGATTCTGGATCACCGGGTCAAGCCCGGTGATGACGACGGGTGTTGCGTCCGGCGTGCGGAAATTGATCAGAAATCGCGATGTGCCGGAGGGTTATCTGCGGGCAGCCGAATTAAACCGGACAGCAGTGGGTCGAGCCCGGCAATG
Source organism: Pseudomonadota bacterium (assembly GCA_022573605.1). GTDB lineage: Bacteria > Pseudomonadota > Alphaproteobacteria > Rhodobacterales > Rhodobacteraceae > Thermohalobaculum. The sequence goes on from JACZTQ010000298.1 coordinate 3,085, forward strand.
ACAACGTGGAGAGGGACTCTACCGGGGTTCGCACCCGGCCGGCGTCCACCGCCGCGCCGGGTGCGAACTGAGCGGTTCTACCCGGGTGGAATTTGCTCTAGGCTCGCGCCCCAAGGATCGGGCGGAGACGATTGACCATGGCACACCCGCTGAGCGGCGCGGATATCGGCACGCTGACCCGGGTGTTGCGCGACGGCGGCGGGGCCGATCACAGGTTGCGGGCGGCCGGGATATGGGCCTCGGTGCTGGCCCGGCTGCCGTTCTCGACCCTGGAGTGCATCCTGATCGCCAAGCGCCTGCCCGCGCTCGAGGACTTGCCCCCGCCCATTTTCATCCTCGGCCACTGGCGCAGCGGCACCACGCATCTCTACAACATGATGGCGCTGGACAATTTCGGCTACGTGCCGCCGCTGGCGGTGGGGCTGCCCTGGGACATGTTCGGGCTGGCCCGGGCGCTGCGCCCCCTGCTCGAGCGCCAACTGCCCGAGCGCCGCTTCATCGACGATATCCCGGTCACCCCGACCAGCCCGCAGGAGGACGAGATCGCGCTGGCCAACATGTCGCCGCTGTCGTTCTACCACGGGCTCTATTTTCCCAAACATTTCGACCGGCTGATCGACCGCGGGCTGTTCTTCGACGGCTGCTCGGAGCGGCAGATCGCCGGCTGGCAATCGCGCTTCGGCTATTTCCTGCGCAAGCTGGCGCTGGCTCAAGGCGCGCGGCTGCTG
>JACZTQ010000299.1 GCA_022573605.1 Pseudomonadota bacterium
TGGCGCCGAAGCGGCGCCGCTCGCCCTCCTCGCGGATATCGACCAGCTGGAATTCGCAGGCCGGCCAGTCCGCCAGCAGGTCCGCGACCTCGACCGTGGCCACCCGGTGCTGGGCCGCCGAGCGCAGCCCGACCTTCAGGTTTTCCGGCACCGCCACGTCCATCTGGGTCGGGTTGGGCAGGTCGAGGTTGTCCATGATCTCGGCGTATTCCTCGGGCGAGCCGACCTGGAGGCGCGGGTTGAAGGCCTTCTCCTCGCCGATCGTGCTCACCGTGTCGCCCTTGTAGTCGTGGGCCGGGAACACGAACGTCGCCTCCGGCAGCTTGAGCAGCCGTCCGAACAGCGATTCATACTGCGCGTAGGGGTCGCCGTTCTGGAAATCGGTCCGCCCGGTGCCCCGGATCAAGAGCGTATCCCCGGTGAACACCCGGTCGTCCATCACGAAGCTGTAGCTCTCGGAGGTATGGCCCGGCGTGTGCAAGGCGGTCAGCGAAATCCCCTCGATGGTCACCGCCTCGTTGTCGCGCACCCGGAGCGAGACCACGTCGGCCGGCGACTGCTCGCCCATCACCGTGGTGCAGCGGGTGGCGTCGCGCAGCGAGCCCATGGCCGAGACGTGATCGGCGTGGATGTGGGTGTCGACCACCTTGACCAGCTTCAGGTCCAACTCCTCGAGCAGCTTGAGATAGCGGTGGGTCTGCTCGAACACCGGATCGATCAGCAGCGCCTCGCCGCCCCGGCGGCTGGCCAGCAGGTAGGTGTAGGTGCACGAGGTGCGGTCGAACATTTGCCGGAAAAGCATGTCATGCTCCGCCTCTTCGGGTGAGCGGGGAACGCTAGCAGAGCGGGCGGCGGTTGTCACCAAGGCCCCAGCGCCGCCGCGATCAGCACCCGGGCGGCGGCCTTGGCGTCGCCGGCGGGGTCGGGCGCATAGCCCAGATGGGCGGTGACGATGGCGCCCTCCTCGAGCAGCATCAGGGCGCGCGCCAGCGCCGCCGGATCGGGCGCCCCGGCCTGCTCGGCCAGCTTGCGGACGTGGACGAAGAGGAGCCGCTTGTGCTCGGCCGACTGGGCGTGGATCGGATGCTCCGGCTCCTGGTACTCGGCCGAGGCCTTGATGAACATGCAGCCGCGAAAGCCGTCCTGGCGGAACCACTCGCCGAGCAGGTCGAAGATTGCCAGGAGCTGGCCGCGCGGTGTGTCCGCGAGCGCCTCCAGGCGGCGCGTCCGGAAGTTGCGGAACTGCTCGTCGCGCAGCCGCAGGGCGGCCAGGATCAGCTCCTCCTTGGTGCGGAAATGCTTGTAGATCGAGGTCTTCGAGACCCCGGTCTCGGCCGCCAGCCGGTCCATGCCGGTGGCCTGGAAGCCGGTCCGGTAGAAGGCGGACAGCGCTTTGGCGACCAGTTCGTCGCGCTTCGTCGGGCGCATGATTCGCTCCATGAGTTGACTGATCGGTAAATAGTATCATTTGCAGAAGATGAAAAGGGAGAAATAATTTCGCTGCAAAAACAATGATATGTGGGTGCTTTGCTGGCGGGCCGTGGGTAAGCTGGCTGAGGAATCCTTGACAAAGTGAACTGATCGGTCCATCTGTTCGGCATCGAGTTTACCGATCAGTTCACCCTTGGCGGACCACACTCCGGAACCCGCCCCGCCGACGCCAGATGGAGCCGCCCCCGATGACCGATCCCGCCCCCCGCCCGCCCTTGCCGCCCTTCACCGCCGAGACCGCCGCCGCCAAGGTGCGCGCCGCCGAGGACGGCTGGAACGGCCGCAACCCGGCCAGGGTCGCGCTGGCCTACACCCCCGGCAGCCAGTGGCGCAATCGGGCCGAGTTCCTCGGCGGCCGGGGCGAGATCGAGGCCTTCCTGACCCGGAAATGGGCCCGCGAGCTCGACTACCGGCTGATCAAGGAGCTCTGGACCTTCGGGGCCAACCGCATCGCCGTGCGCTTTGCCTATGAGTTTCACGACCAGGCCGGCAACTGGTTCCGCGCCTATGGCAACGAGAACTGGGAGTTCGACGCGGACGGCCTGATGCGGCGCCGCATCGCCTCGATCAACGACCTGCGCCTGACCGAGGCCGAGCGCAAGTTCCACTGGCCGCTGGGCCGGCGGCCCGACGATCATCCGGGGCTCTCCGAGCTGGGGCTCTGAGGCTCTATCGCAACAGTAGCCCCCCGCCCCGCCTCCCCACCCAGCCACCGATTTTCCCCCGGTGTATGATCGGTGGCTGGGCGGGGAGGCGGGGTGGGGGGCGGCGCGCCCAAAAGACGCAACGCGGCTTTTGGGACAGGCGCAAAAACCGACCCCGCCAAACCAAACGAGGTTCCCATGGCCCGCGCTTTTGCCGAGATCGCCTTCACCCCCACCGTGCGCGCCGCGCAGAGCCGCCAGGGTTCGGCCGCCATGAATGACCGCATGCTCGCGCCCGAGACCGAACGGGCCAACCTGCTCGGCCCCGAGGAGGCCGCCTTCATCACCGCCCGCGACGGCTTCTACCAGGCCACCGTCTCCGAGACCGGCTGGCCCTACGTGCAGTTCCGCGGCGGCCCGGCGGGGTTCCTCAAGGTGCTCGACGAGCGCACCATCGCCTACGCCGATTTCCGCGGCAACCGGCAGTATGTCAGCACCGGGAACCTGGCCGGCGACGACCGCATCTCGATGATCCTGATGGATTATCCCAACCGGCGGCGGCTCAAGCTGCTGGGCCGCGCCCGGCTGGTCGAGGCGGCCGACGACCCCGATCTGGTCGCGGTGCTGCACGACCCCTCTTACCGCGCCCGGCCCGAGCGCGCCGTGGTGATCACCATCGAGGGGCTCGACTGGAACTGCCCCCAGCACATCCCGGTGCGCCTGACCCGCGAGGAGATGGAGCCGCACCTGGCGCCGCTTCGGGGCGAACTGGCCCGCCTCACCGCCGAGAACGCCGCGCTGAAGGCCGCGTCACCGGCCCCCTGACATCCGCATCACGGCGGCGCGGATCAAGCACCGGCTGTTCGCCTTCGCGACTTTTGGCCGGCATCGGGCGCATGGTCCGGGAGCACCGGACGCTCCCTCTGGGAGCGCCTCCCCCCTGCCCCCCTCCCAGAGGGAGTGGGGGACGCCCCGCCCGCGCCGATTTCGCCCCCCACTCCCTTTGGGAGGGGGGTCGGGGGGGAGGCGCGCGGCGCCAGCCGCGCGTTGCGGCGGTGACAGGGCTCGCCCCCCGCGCGCCGCCAAGACTCCGCTGGACCCACCGTTGGCAATCGGCCAAACTCGCTCCATCCAAACCGCGACGCGAGGGAGTCGAGGCCATGGCCGGGCCGGATACGGCGGTGAACGAAACCCTGATCGACGAGTTCCAGCGCGACGGCTGCGCCGTGCTGCGCGGCCTCTTCACGCCCTGGATCGAGGGGTTGCGCGCTGGCGTCGCCGAGAACATGGCCTCGCCCAGCTTCCGCGAGCGCACCTATGTCCCGGACGACGGCTCGGCCCGCTTCTTCCAGGATTTCTGCAACTGGGACCGCATCCAGGGCTACCGGGCGCTGGTCACCGACTCGCCGATGGCCAAGATCGCCGCCCGGCTGATGCGCTCGCGCACCGCGCGCATCTTCCACGATCACGTGCTGGTCAAGGAGCCCGGCACCTCGGTGGTCACCCCCTGGCACCAGGACCAGCCCTATTACCCGGTCGAGGGCTCGCAATCGGTCAGCTTCTGGGTGCCGCTCGACCCGGTGCCGCGCGAGCGCACCATCGAATACGTCGCCGGCTCGCACCGCTGGGGCAAGGACTTCCGCCCCGACCGCTTCGACGGCACCCGGCTCTACCAGG
>JACZTQ010000300.1 GCA_022573605.1 Pseudomonadota bacterium
CATCGCCGCCGTGATCGACGCCACCCACCCCTTCGCGGCCCGGATGGCGACCAACGCCGCACTCGCCTGCGCCGCCACCGCGACCCCCCGCCTGCGCCTGATCCGTCCGCCCTGGCAACCGGTGGGAGAGTGGCGCGACCTGCCCGACCTCGCCGCCGCCGCCGCCGCCCTGCCCGCGGGCGCCCATGCCCTCGTCACCACCGGCCGCAAGGAGACCGCCCCGTTCGCCGAGCGCACCGATCTCACCTGCCTGCTGCGCGTTATCGAACCCGTGGAAAATCTCCCCCCCCACATCACCCAACTGACCGCCCGCCCGCCCTTCGCCCTCGACCACGAGCTTGCCCTGATGCACAGCCGCGCCATCACCCATCTGGTCTCGAAGAACGCCGGCGGCGCCGGGCGCGCCAAGCTCGACGCGGCGGCGCGCCTGGCGATTCCGATCCTCATGGTCGAGCGCCCCGCCCCGCCGCCCGGGCCCACTGCGGAGACGGTCGAGGCGGCGGTCGCCTGGATACGCGAAACCGTCGCAATCGGCGCCTGACCGATCAATCCTGCGTCTTGAATCATTCTAATCGCTTGACTCCGAATCGGCTTTGCCGGAACTGTCGGGGTGCATGGTTCCGATCGAGCCCGCCTGAGCGGGTTCCGGATTAATAGGGAATGCGGACAGGGCCGACCCAACCCGGGGACCCAAAACCGCAGCCGCCCCCGCGACTGTATGCGGTGAGCTTTCCCGCGAGACCACTGGCCGCAAGGCCGGGAAGGTTGGGAAAGCGCGGCCTGAAAAGGCCATATCCGCAAGCCAGGAGACCTGCCAGGCATCTGTGCAGCCAACCCCGTCGGGTGTGACGGGAAAGGAGATTAGGACCATGACGACCAAAACCACCACAGCCACCGGTGCCCGCACGGACGTCAACCTGGCGACGATCCTGTTCGTCGCCTTCGCCGGCGCGACGATCCTTTTCGCGGTCGGGTTCGCCAACGCGGCGGTGATGCATGACGCGGCGCATGACACGCGCCACTCGATCAGCTTCCCGTGCCACTGAAGCGCTGGTCCTGAGATGCTGAAATCATTGCTGGCCAGCGCGCTGTTCGCTGGTCTGATCGCTGGGCTGTTCGCCGCCGGGCTACAGCAAGCGCTCCTGGTTCCCCTGATCGCCGAGGCCGAACTCTACGAGACCGGCGCGTTAATCCATTTCGGGGCCGAAATTATCGAGTCGGGAGCCGCCGCCGGGCACGAAATCGTCGCCGGGACCGACCTCGCCCGCTCCCTCCTGACCGTGCTGACGACGGTGCTGGCGACCTGCGGCTTCGGCCTGATCCTGGTCGCCGGCTTCGCCCTCGCCGAGCGCCTGAAGCTGACCCGCATCGACCTGCGCAGCGGCCTCCTGTTCGGGCTGGCGGGCTTCGCCTCGATCCAGCTCCTGCCCTCGATGGGCCTCTCGCCGGAACTGCCGGGCGCGGCGGCGGGCGAACTGGCGCAGCGCCAGCTCTGGTGGCTCGCCACCGTGGCGGGCACGGCCATCGGCATCGCCCTGATCGCCTGGGGCAACACCGCCGCCAAGATCGCCGGCGCGGTGCTGATCGCCGCCCCGCACCTGGTCGGCGCCCCGCACCCGCACGAATTCGAGGGCGTCGTGCCGCCCGAGCTCTCGGCCCTGTTCGCAGCGAGGGTGCTGGTGGTCGGCGCGCTGGGCTGGGCCGCGCTGGGCGCGCTCGCGGGCCATTTCTGGTCCCGCGAGGCGGCCCCAGCCTGATCGGACCGCCCCATGCCCAAGTTCATCACCGGCAAGATCCCGGCCACCGTCATCACCGGCTTCCTCGGCGCCGGCAAGACCACCCTGATCCGCAACCTGCTGGCGAACAACGGCGGCCGGCGCATCGCCCTGATCATCAACGAGTTCGGCGACATCGGCATCGACGCCGAGGTGCTGCGCGGCTGCGGCGATGCGTTGTGCGCCGAGGACGACATCATCGAGCTCTCCAACGGCTGCATCTGCTGCACCGTGGCCGACGATTTCATACCGACCATGAAGCTGTTGCTGGACCGAGAGGCCCCGCCCGACCACATCGTCATCGAGACCTCCGGCCTGGCGCTGCCCCAACCCCTGGTGCGCGCCTTCAACTGGCCCGAAATCCGTACCCGGGTGACGGTGGACAGCGTCATCACCGTGGTCGATGGCCCGGCCACCGCCGAGGGCCGCTTCGCCCATGACGTGGCGGCGGTCGACGCCCAGCGCGCCGCCGACGACAGCATCGGCCACGAGACCCCGCTCAGCGAACTGTTCGAGGACCAGCTCGCCTGCGCCGACATGGTGGTGGTCTCGAAGACCGACCTGATGCAGCGGGCGTCCATCGATGGCGTGTTCAGCCAGATCGAAGGCCAGACCCGTGCCGGCGTGCGCCTCCTCCGCTCGGATGCCGATGGATTGTCGGGCGAGGTCCTGCTGGGCCTGCGCTTCGCCGCCGAGGACGACATGGAGGGCCGCCGCGAGGTCCACCATCACCACGGCGACGACGACGGCGAGCACGAGCACGGCCACGACGAGTTCGAGACCTTCGCCGTGACCCTGGGCGAGATCGCCGACACCACCGCCTTCGCCGAGCGCCTGGCCGGGGTGATCCGCGGTCACGGCATCCTCCGCCTCAAGGGTTTTGCCGCCGTCGCCGGCAAGCCGATGCGCCTGGTGGTCCAGGCCGTCGGCCCCCGCATCGAGACCTGGTTCGACCGCCCCTTCGGCTCCGATCCGCGCGAGACCCGCCTGGTGGTGATCGGCGAGGCCGGGCTCGACCGGGCGGCGATCACGGCGGCGCTCGCGCCATGACCGCGGGACTGGTCGTCAAGCGCGAAGAGCCGCGCGAGGCCCGGGCCTTGCTGGAGGCCAGCCAGGCCATGATGCTGGAACTGTTCACGCCCGAATCGAACCATTTCCTCAGCCTGGACGCCCTCGCCGCGCCCGATATCACCTTCTTCGTGGCCCGCCTTGATGGCAATGCGGTGGGATGCGGCGCGCTGGCGATCCGCGACGGCTACGGCGAGCTCAAGTCGATGTTCGTCGATCCGGGCACGCGGCGCGCCGGCGTCGCCGCCGGGCTTCTGGAGCGGCTCGAAGCCGAGGCGGTGGCGCGCGGGCTGGCGCTGCTCAGGCTGGAGACCGGCAACCTGCTGGATGCCGCCCAGGCGCTCTACCAGCGGCACGGCTTTACCGTTCGCGGTCCCTTCGGCTCGTATTCCGATCATCCCCACAGCGTGTTCATGGAAAAGCGGCTGGGGTGATGGCAGGGAACCCACCACAGCCGCTATCTCCCCATGTCCCGGACCCGATCCGGGACCTCGACCCGCGACGCGCAACACACCCCACCCCCCCCGGCACCGCCGCTCGGCGCCCCCCTCCCCCCTCGTGGGCTTCGCAGGGGACCGTGGCGCCAGTGGCGCCGCGAAAGCCCCGGAGAAGGGATGGGGAGGGGGGGCCGCCGCAGGCGGACCGGCGCAGCTTCGCCGCCCCGAACCGGACCCGGGACCTCGACCCGCGACGCGCCGTGGGTCGAGGCCCCGGATCAAGTCCGGGGCGTGGCGGGGTGGACTGATGCACCTGCTCCTGGCCCAGCCCGGTGAGGTCACCGACGGCGCCGAGGCGGTCGATCTCGGCCAGACCCCGGCCGAATTGGTCGTGATCTCGGCCGCCGACACCGAACTGGCGGCGCTGGCCGAGGCCCGCGCGGCGCTGGGCGGCGAAGCGCCGGAGTTGCGCCTCGCCTCGCTGCTGCACCTGAGCCACCCGATGTCGGTCGACCTCTACCTGGAGCAGA